>JAZGCX010000215.1:0-6581 GCA_036477175.1 Phycisphaeraceae bacterium | reverse complement strand
CACTGCTCGTGCCGCTGGGCGGCGCTGAGGCCCGAGTGCAGCACCGCGACGCCTTGGTCGCCGAATCGGCCGAGAAACCGCGACACCGTCTGGGGCGTCAGCGCGATCTCCGGCACCAACACAATCGCACCGGGAACGGGGCTTGGGGCTTGAGGCTTGAGGCCTGAGAATGTGCTCACGGCCTTCTGCTTTCTGCCCGTTTCACGCACATGCTCGATCACGCGCAGGTACACCTCGGTCTTGCCGCTGCCGGTGACGCCGTGCAGCAGGTGTACGCTAAAGCCGCTATGGACCTGGTCGGCCAGTTGATCCACCGCACGCTGCTGCGCCGGGCTGAGCACCAGGTCGCGCGACGACGTGCTGTGCTCAACCGTCGCCGCCTCCCAGGCCCCGGCCCCGCCGCGCACGGTCGTGTGACGCTGGGCTTCCAACAGCCCCTTGTCGATTAACTGCTTGACCGGCCCAATCGTGCGTGCCCCCGCCAAGTCAGCCAGGTTCCTCACCTCGGTCCACGGTTCGCCGGCAGCGGCTCGAGACCGGGCGCACGCCAGCACCGCACGCTGAAGCTTGGTCAGCTTGGGCGCGTCGGCCGGGTCGCCGGGTCGCTGGGTCGCCTCGTCGCTGACCCGCACCATCATCTGCCGCACGGTGCCCGTACCCCGCTTGACCGCGGCCGGCAGCATCGACGCAAACACCATTCCCAACGGGCAGCAATAGTATCCGCCAATCCAACGCGCCAACTCGACCAGGTCCGCTGTGAGTGAAATGTTCTGCTCGTCGCGCGACAGAATCGGCTTGACCCGCGGGTAGTCGCACTGGTCGCTCAGCGTCACCACGTAACCGGCGACCGGCCTGTTCGACCGGCCCAGCGGCACCACGACCCGATCGCCGACCGCCAGCTCCGATAGCGCCGGCGGGATCGCGTAGGCCAACCCCCCCGCCGCCACGTCGATCCCCTGCTCCAGGGCGACCTGCGCGTAACCGACCGTCCTGTCCGCCTCGGTCTCGAACAATTGAGCCATCACGTCAAAGTATACGACGGACATCGTGATTCGTTACCATCATCCCCATGGCCAAAGGCGACGCCAACCACACCCCGGCCATGCGGCAATTTCACCGCTTCAAAAAGCAGCACCCCGACTGCGTGCTGTTCTTCCGGATGGGTGATTTCTACGAGATGTTCCACGACGACGCGAAGCTGGCGCACAAAGTGCTGGGCGTGACGCTCACGCAACGGACCAAGGGCATCCCGATGGCGGGCGTGCCCTACCACGCGGTGGAGAACTACCTCCGCCGCATGATCCAGGCCGGCTATCGTGTCGCGGTGTGCGACCAGGTCGAAGACCCCGCCCAGGCCAAGGGCGTCGTCAAGCGCGACGTGACGCGCGTGATTACGCCCGGCACACTCACCGACGAATCGCTGCTCGACGAGGGCAGGGAAAATCCGCTGGCGGCCGTGATGTTCCACGCCGACGACCGCGCCTCGCTGGCATGGGTGGAGCTGAGCACCGGCTCGTTCTCACTCACCACGCTGCACGCCGACGAACTGACCGACGAGCTGGCCCGCGTCGCGCCCAGCGAACTGCTCTACTGTGAAACCGCCGACGGACAAACCCCCCAAAGGGTCCAACGTCTCGCCGACGCCACCGGCTGCGCGCTGGCGGCACGGCCCGCCTGGCAGTTCCGCCAGGACGAAGCCGTCCAGATGCTGTGCAAACAGTTCCGCGTCGCGGAACTTGCCGGCTTCGGCCTGCAGGCGGACGACCCGGCCCTCGGCGCCGCCTCCGCCGCCGTCCACTACCTGTTCGAGACCCAGAAGACCGCCGCCGGGCACGACCAAGCGCGGCTCGCTCACCTGCAACCGCCGCGACGCTTTTGCCGAAGCGATCACCTGGTCATCGATCAGACCACACTGCGGAGCCTGGAAGTCGCGCAGACGATCCGCTCGGCCGGCACCGAGGGCAGCCTCCTGGGCGTGCTTCAGGACTGCAAGACTGCGATGGGCAAGCGAACGCTGCGGCAGTGGCTTTTTTACCCGCTGTGCGACCGTCAGGCGATCGAAACAAGACAGCGCGTCGTGGCGGCTTTGGTCGAGGACGGCCGATTCGTCCGGGACCTTCGCGACACGCTAAACGACGTGCAGGACATCGAGCGGATCATGGGCCGACTGGCGGTCGGCCGCGCCGCACCGCGCGACCTGGTGGCGCTTGGTCGCAGTGCAAAACAGGCCCAGCGGCTCGCGGACCTGTTGGCGGACCGACCCGCCGTGCACAGCTACCACCACCGGATCAAAAAAGCCGCCGCCACGCTTCAGGACTTCGCACAACAGATCGACGCGGCCTGCATCGAGTCGCCGCCGAATCACCTGCGCGAAGGCGGGCTGATCAAGGATGGCTACGACCGGCAGCTTGACGAATACCGCCACCTCCAGCGGGACAGCCACTCGTGGCTGGCCCGATACCAGAAGCAGTTGATCGACCAGACCGGCGTCACCTCCCTGAAGATCGGCTACAACAAGGTGTTCGGCTACTACATCGGGCTGACCGCGGCCAACAAAAACCGCGCCCCAGACGACTGGACACGCAAACAGACCCTCAAGAACGCTGAACGGTTCATCACCCCACAGTTGAAGGAGTTTGAGGGCAACGTCCTTTCGGCTGAGCACCGCGCGGTCTCGCGGGAGCAGGTGCTGTTCGCCCGGTTGTGCGACACGGCGCAGCAATACCTGCAGGAGCTGCGCACGTTCGCCCGGGTCGTGGCCGAGATGGACGTGCTGGCGTGCTTTGCACGGCGGGCGGCGCGATACCACTACGTGCAGCCGACCATGGTGGACGAACCCGTGCTGCACATCGAAGCCGGCCGACACCCGGTCCTCGACGAGCTGCTCGGCGATCAGTTTGTGCCCAATGACGTGGCGCTGGGGTCCAAAGTCCAAAGTCCAGAGCCCGAAGTTGCCCAGAGCGATTCAGCCGGCGCGACTTTGGACATTGGACCCGGGACCTCAGACTCGCAAGCGACCCTCGCCCTGATCACCGGCCCGAACATGTCGGGTAAGTCCACCTACATCCGCCAGACGGCCCTGATTGTCCTGCTGGCGCACACCGGCAGCTTCGTGCCCGCCGCCCAAGCAACCATCGGGCTGTGCGACCGCATCTTCACCCGCGTCGGCGCCAGCGATGAGCTGCACGCCGGCCGGTCCACCTTCATGGTTGAGATGACCGAGACGGCCAACATCTGCCACCACGTGACACCGGCAAGTCTGGTCATCCTCGATGAGATCGGTCGCGGCACGAGCACGCTCGACGGGCTGTCGCTGGCGTGGGCGATCACCGAGTTTCTGGCACACAAGCGCTGCCGCACACTTTTCGCCACGCACTACCATGAGCTGACGGGTCTGAGCGAGCAGCACGAAAACGTCGCCAACCTGAACGTCACCGTCCGCGAATGGGGCGACCAGATCGTCTTCCTGCACCGCATCGTCCCGGGCGCCACCGACCGCAGCTACGGCATCCACGTCGCCAAGATCGCCGGCCTGCCCGACGCGGTGGTCCAACGGGCCACGAAATTGCTCGGCCAATTGGAGGTCTCTCATCAGGCCCCGACCGGCGCAAGACCGCTGGCTGACTCTCCAGCCAACACCGGCCAATTACCGCTGTTTACCGAATACTTGCCGCACCCGGCGATCAACGAGCTACGCCACATGGACCTGAACAGCCTGACCCCGTTGCAGGCGTTCGACCTGTTGCGCAAGCTGCGTGAGCACATCGACAACAACAGCGGCTGAGCCGGCCGCGGCCGCGGCTCGCCCAGCGACCGGGACCGCCCGGCCGAACGCCACAATCGAAGAAAATTTAGCCTGGCGTTGACTGAGGGTGGAACAGCGAACCAACCGCGGCCTATACTCAGGGTGCGATCGCAAAGATCGTGGCCCGGGTGGCCTGCCAAGCGTATCCCAGCCAGTTGGACCAACTTGACCACTCGGGCGTGGATTTGCCAGTCGCGGTCGGCGTAAAGCCAATCAGCGACCATTGCCCCCCCTCACGGCCCGTCCGGTGTCCCCCCGCCGGCGGGCCGATTTTTTTGACCCCCTTAAACCACCGTGACCGGATCGCCGACCTGAATCTGACCGCCACGAACGATCCGCCCATACACGCCTGCCCGACCCTCCGGTTGCAAGGCTGCCCGCAACCCCGGATGCAAACGATCCATCTGCGAACAAGGATTGGTCTGTGCCTTGATCGCCACCTGCACCTGGCCGACCTGAATCGTCCGCCCAACCAGATCAAGCAAACCGTCAGCATCCACCAACACGTTGGCCCGCCGTGTATGCCACGGCAAATCCGCACCCAAAGCCTCGCGCACTTCCTGCCACTGACGGGCACTGATAAACGTGATCCCCCGATCCGCCGACGACCCGTAATCCGCTCCAAACGAACCGCCGACCTCCGCCATGGCATCGGCCACCTCCAGCATCGGCCCACGGTGCACAGTGCGAATCGCCATCGCCAGTATCTGCCCGATAATCTGGTCGCTCATCGCATGAAACCCTTGGTCTGGCCTCTTGGGTCGAAACGGTGTCTGCGGCTGCCGTTGGGGCGCAGTCATCCTACAATATCTGATGATGGATGGGGCCACAGCCACCGAACTATGTGCGATCGAAACCGCCCTGCACGACGGGCCGGTCGAGGTTGTTAAGCTCGACTGGCCGGCCGACTGCGGGGCGGAGGCGGTCTTTGTCGGGCGGACACGCTGTGAGACGCACCCGCAGTACGGGCCGCTGCAACGCCTTGAATACGAGGTGTATCCGCCGATGGCCAGGAAGGTGCTCAGCCGGATGGCAACTGACGCGGCCACGCGGTGGCCCTGTCGGGTGATCCGCATCGTGCACGCCCAGGGCGTGGTCGAACCGGAACAGGCAAGCGTCGTCATCCAGGTCGCCACCAGCCACCGCGGCGACGCCTTTGCCGCCTGTCGTTACCTGATCGATCGGCTCAAGCACGAGTTGCCCATCTGGAAGCGCCAGGTGTGGCAGCACGGCGAAACATTTGTCGAAGGCTGCTGCGCCCATCGCGACGAAAATGCCGAAGCCGACGACGCTGTGGAGGGCCCCGAATGAGTAGTGCCGTCGGGTTCAGGTTTGTGCAGGGCGTGTACTGGCTGTTCCTGGGGACCTGGTTCGGGGCGATCGTGATGCTGGTCGTCTCGGCGGCGATCATTTTCAAGACGGTCCGCGGCTACGAGCCGACGATTCAGGCAGCGCCCTATAATGAATTTCCCGACAAGGCGGCGGACATCCTGGCCGGCGGCACCGTCGGACAGATACTGGCGGGCTTGGCGGTGATCCAACTGGTGTGTGCGGTGGCAGTCCTTCTTTGCACCGTCGCACAGTGCACCGTGTTTGCCGATCGTGTGGTCGGCGGCGTGACGGGCTGGCTGAACGTTTTGAGAATCGCGCTGCTGCTCGGCCCGATGGTGATCCTCGCGGCGGACCAACTCCTGATCACGCCGCGGCTCTGGCACCAGCGTCAGATCATGTACGATTCAAAGCAGCCCGAATCGGCACGGGTCGAGGCCAGGCAGCAGTTCGATCACCTGCACGAGTTGGACGAGCGCGTCGTGGGCCTCGCGGCAATCATGCTTCTGGCCGCGATCTTCGCTTCGTCGTTTACGCTGCATGGCACGTCGATCGCCGACGACCGAGTGGCGGAAGAAAGAGCCGTTGATGGATGAAGCAGTACTGCGACAGCAGCTCTGCCAGGCGGCGCAACAGCTTTGGATGCGCGGCCTGGTCGCCGGCGACGGTGGCTTGCTCAGCGTCGAGTGCCACCGCAGGCGCTACCTCGTCACCCCGGCGGGCATCCGCCGAAGCAACCTCCAGAGCGGCGAACCGTTCGTCATCGACGTCGGCGGCGTGAGCCTCAACGGCGAAGCGGACATCGACCCGTGTCATTGGCTGCCGCACCGGTTGGCGTATCAGAATGAAACGGTCGACATCGCTGGCCAACGTCCCATCACCATCCGCGCCACAATCGCCGCCACCCCGCCGATGGTGATGGCGCTGATACGGGTGCGCCCCGGGGGCCAAGCGCTCGAACTGCCCAGCGCGATCACTGTACCGGTGGTGGCGCCCGATGACCAACCGCTGCTTCGAGCGGCGCTGAAGACCGCGCCCGTTGTGGCACTGGTATCGGCCGGCGTCATCAGCGTCGCGGCCGACCTGCCCTCGGCACTGAGCGCCATCGAACGGGTCGAGCACGCCGCCACGATCGAGATCGCCTGTGACCACCATGGGCAGCCGTAGCCGCGAATATGCCAAAGAAAACCAAAGCCAAATCCGGGGCCCGCAAACCCGACCGCCGCCCCGCCCGAATCTACAAAACGCTCAAAACGCTCTATCCAGACGCCGCCTGCGCGCTGCATCACCACAACGCCTTTGAGCTGCTGGTCGCCACGATTCTCTCGGCTCAGTGCACCGATGTGCGCGTCAACATGGTCACCCCCGCCCTGTTCAGGAAATACCCCGACGCCGTGTCGATGGCCAAAGCCAGACCCGCCGATCTCGAAAAACTAGTCAAGACCAC
>JAZGCX010000214.1:0-2878 GCA_036477175.1 Phycisphaeraceae bacterium | reverse complement strand
CAATGAGCGTGCCAGTTTCATGGCATCGCGGCGGACAGGTGAATCCAGCAGCAGTGCATCGGGATGAAAATCACGCCCACGCGGCGCAGCCCAGAACTTACACAGCCGCGAACCTTTTTCAGCAAACGCCTCGATCCGTCGCAGCCAATCGGTCGTGAAGGTCTCAGGCTCGTCTTTCGCCATGTAGTTGGGGATGGCGATGAACTCGATCCGGTCGCCGAATTCCGCGCGGATCGCATCAACTTGTTCGAGCTGTGTCATCGACCAGACGCGTTCAACGCCGAACAGGTCGGCCACCTCGAAGAACAGCCGCGCGGCGGGAAGGTCAACGATGTGCGCGTGCACGTCATCGATCCGGCCGCGCCACGGCAGCCTGGCCGCCTCCTCGCGGTAGTCCAGACCCAGCGTGTTGGCGGGGCTGATGGGCATGACGTGAGTTTGAACGTTCATGATGGCTCCAGGGCCGGTTATGGTAGGGCGGGCGCGGCAGGGAGGCCAACCCAAGTTATGATGAGCGATCGTGCGTTTTCGTTACAGTTTGTGGAAGGGAAATCCCATTAGCGGTGATTCTGTTGAGGTTTCCATGTCGCCGATACACCCTGCACATCCAATTGGGTTGGTGGCGATCGACCTGGACGGCACGCTTTTGCAGACCGACGAGCAAGTAAGCCAGCGGGCCATTCGCGTGATCGGTGAGGTTTCACATCGCGGCATCCCGGTGGTGCTTGCCTCGGCCCGACCGCCGCGAAGTGCGCGCAGGATTTACGACCAGCTCAAACTCGACACGTTGCAGATCAATTACAACGGTGCGCTGATTAACGATCCGGTGCAGCATCAATCCGTGTTTCACCAGCCGCTGGAAGCAGACCTGGCAAAACAGATTATCCAAACCGCTCGAGGGATTGATTCGCAAGTCATCGTGGATTTGGAGATCCTCGATCGAGGGTACACCGATCGGATTGATCCGACACTGACGACACAAACATCGCAGCACTTTCAGCCCAATGCGGTGGGGCCGCTCGGTCAGTTTCTGGATCAGCCCGTGACGAAACTGATGCTGCTGGCCCCGCCGCAGCGCCTCGGCAGTGTTCGCGCGGCGGTCGAGCACAGGTTTGCCGACCGCGTCAGGGTCCACGTCAGCGACCCGCACCTGATCCAGGTGGTTCATCCGAAGGTGGACAAGGCCCACGCGCTGGCGAAAGTGGCCGAAACCTACCGCGTGCCGCGTCAGCGCGTCATGGCGGTCGGCGACGCGCCCAACGACATCGGCATGCTCCGTTGGGCGGGCTGGGGTGTGGCCATGGGCAACGGTTGGGAGGCGGTCCAGGCGGCTGCCGACGCCGTTGTCCCCGGCAACGACGAGGACGGCGTCGCCCATGCGCTTCAGCGATATGTGCTGGAGGCGTAAGGCCGGGCTTACCAATACGTACCGACTTGCGTTCGCGCAGTAGCCGCGATCCGACGGATCGCGGGCCCGCGGGCTGTCAGCCCACGGCTCCTGCGTTTCCAGACGGTCTGAGATGGCTCACATCCGTATCACTTGATGTCGATCTTTCGCGGCTTTACCTCTTCGCGCTTGTTGAGTGTCAGGTGCAGCACGCCGTTGTCGAGTCGGGCCTGGATGTCGGACTCGCTAACGGTATTGGGCAGTGTGAAGCGACGAGCGACGCGGGTGTACCGCCGTTCCGTTAGATGGTGTGTGCCGTTGGACTCGTCGGTCTTGCGTTCGGCCGAGATCGTCAGTGTGCCGTTTTCAAGCGTCACGTCGATCTCGTCTTTCTTGAAGCCGGGCAACTCGGCCTCAACGTACAGGTGCTCGTCATCCTCGCGGATGTCCACCGGGTACGCGCCAACCAGTTGATATTCCCCGGCGTCGTCCCAGAACGGATCAAAGAGCCTGTCAAACCCCCGATGAAACACGCTCAGCGCGGTGTCCCAGGGGTCACGGCCAACACGTCGAACCTTGATCGGGAACATGGTTGTGCTCCTCTCGGATCTTCTTGGGTGCAGCTTTGGACCGTTGTATCGTTTGCTCCTGCGGGACCATTTCCCGCGGTCCACCCGACATGTTGGCAAGAGACGCGCCAATCCTGATAGGTATAAGATGTTGAAATACCGATGATTATGAGGTAAGATTTCGCGCCTGTTCTGTCAAAATGGCAGATCGGCGTCCCAGGGCTGCGACACTGGCAACACGACCGTTTTGATTCCAATCCTTCTGAGCGAAACAATACCGTCCCATGGATATCCGCGTCGCCATCCTCGGCCCGACCGGCTACACCGGCCTGCACCTGATCCAGTTGCTGGCGGGCCATCCCGATGCCCAGATCACCTATCTGGCCAGCCGCCGCGAACAGTTGCCGGACATCACGCAGGTGTTTCCGCAACTGCTGGGGCGGATCGACCCGGAGGTCGCTCAGTGTGGCCCCATGGACCCGCAGGCGATCGCCGCCGAGGCCGACGTGGCGTTCCTGGCGATGCCGCACCACGCGGCAATGCGTTACGTGCCGCAACTGCTCGATGCCGGCCTCCGCGTGATCGATCTGTCGGCGGACTATCGTCTGGCCGACCCGGCGCTTTACGAACGGGTCTATGAACACCCGCACGGCGACACCGACAACCTTGCCGACGCGGTGTACGGGCTGCCGGAGCTGTTTCGCCGCAAGTTGCCCGGCGCGGCGCTGGTCGCCAACCCCGGCTGCTATCCGACCGCCGCGGCGCTCGGCGTGGCGCCTTTGCTTGAAGGGAGTCTGGTCGAGCCGCAGAGCATCATCATCAACGCCGCGTCCGGCGTCACCGGCGCCGGGAAAAACCCCGCGGCGCATCTGCACTTTGCCGAGCAGAATGAATCGTTCCTTGCCTACGGCAGGATCGGCGG
>JAZGCX010000213.1:0-10810 GCA_036477175.1 Phycisphaeraceae bacterium | reverse complement strand
AGCACAGCGAGTACAGCAGGTACAGCAAGTTCAGCAAGTGCAGGAAGTGCAGGAAGTGCAGCAAGTACAACTAACCCGATAAACCCGACAAGCTCAAGGAGCGCAGGGGAGTGCCAACCTGCTCGGCCTTAATCTGCCCACCGCTGAAACGATCGATGCGGCCCAATTTGCGTCGCTGGACGCCGCGATCGGCGACTACCTCAATACCAATGGTCTGGCGAATCGAGTCATCGGCGTCCTCCTGGGCTATCGCGTTCCTGGGAATGTGGATTTCGCAGGCTTCGGCGTGCTCGACGCCGTCCCCTCATTGCTGCATGCAGCCGGGTCGGTGCCCGGAACCGTGTCCAATCCTCTCGCACTCGACGGCACGCCAACTCGACCAACCAAAGCCCTACTAAACAACCTGCGTCTCACCGCCAGGATTGACGCACCCGACCTCATCACCGCCAACTCGATCGTCGATCGCGCCACATCACTGATCAACACGGGGCTCGGCAACGGCGCGAACGCGATGATCTGGCTCGATCCTTACACCACGCCGGGGCCGCTGACCGACCCGCTTATTGAGTCGATGGCGGGGTGGGCGCAGAGCATTGATCGCATGCGCACCCGTCTGCCGATCCAGCTCAGCGCAGACACCGACCCACAGCAGGAGGTGCAATTCAATGAGATTCAGAGCGATGGCTTCTTCTGGGGTTGGTCCGCCGTAACGCCATCAGCCGGGTTCTTCGCGTCACCTGCCGGAGCGCGTGTGTTCTGCTTCCAGTTACATACTTCCGCCGCGACCGCACCGACACTGCGCGACGCGCAACCGACCAACTGGGTCGATACCGCGATCGCCGCGGGGTACGCTTCGGCTGCTGGCTCAAGCAACAGCTACACCCTCAGCGCTGTGCCATATGTCCGGCCGTTTTTCGAAGCACTTCGGCAAGCGTGGACGCTGGCCGAGGCGTGGTTGGTCGCGCTGCCCGCTTTGCGTGAGCCGCTGTTCCTGGCGGGCGATCCGCTGATGACCGTCGCGATGCCGCGATCGGGGTGGGACATCTTCGGGCCTATTGATCGTCTCGAACTTCTCGACCCCTCAACAGCGAGTCTGGCGCTTCGTGAATCTGAATTGAACGCAACACTGCCTACAACGCTTCAACCATCCACTGACCAAGACAGTCTCTACTTGATCCGCCACCTTGATCCACTCGGCCGATCGGAGGCGGGCGCACGCGTCATCCGTGCAATCGCAGTCGGGAGTATCGCCGCCATCCCCCCCTCGCCGCCGATCTGGCCTGATATCGAGAACTGGGGTGTCCTTATCGAAGCCGGCCTTGTCGTCGTGACCATCGCATGGGATCGGCCAACCCGTGCGTCTCGTGTTGCATCACTCGCACTCGAAGGGCAGATCGACGGCGGTACCGAACAGACGCTAACGACCTTCACTCCTGATCCGAACGCACACTTGGTCCAGGTGCAGCAACTGTTGCCGGCTGTATCCGCACGCTTTCGTTGGCGCATCACAACCGACGAGAATGCGACGATGGAAACGCCCTGGTCGGCCACGATACGTCCGGTCGCCGAACCGTCGATTCCACTACAACCCGTGGAGGCCGGAGCATGAACGCGTGCGCCTCACTCTCCGCCATCACGGCCCCGTCCGCCGGGTCGCCGCTCCAACCTGTCATTTTGATCGACGGTGTGCCCGAGCCACGGCTTGTCGCAAGACAGTGGCGAATGCAGGGCCCAACCGACCGTCGCATAGCAATGGCAGCCGTGGCCGCCGACACAATCGCTGATGTGCAGCCCATGATCGAACGCTGGCAAAGCGCTTCAGCCACGCTTGCGCTGCCTGTTCGGCTCATCGACGAACAGGTCCGGTATGCCGTGCTCGCACACGGCAAACTTAATCGTCTAGATGCAGACCGAGCGGCTGAACGTGACGAAACGCTGCTCGAACTGACCGATCAATGGAACGACCTTCTCGATCGTGTGCTGCGGATGGTCTGGGTGCAGGTTGACACCAGCCTGATCGCACAGGAATCCGGACCCGCGGCAATGAAGATCGGCGATGCCGCAAACCGCTCCGAGCAATTATGGCCGATCGGAAGCGATTCGGTCTATGTGCTCCAGGCACGGGGCCAACCATGGACTGTAGGTACTGCGCTGGCGACCCTATCGGCGTTTGCGGGCCTAGAACTAACGCTTTCATTGCTCCCGCGCGATTTGCAGAGCGCACCGTTACTCGCCCCGGTCGATCTGACACAATCGGTCATTGCCGCGCTTGAACAACTGCTGGGCCCATACGGCTTGATCATCCAGCGAGACCTGCTACGACACGCAGGCACCATCACCGAACGTCGAGCGGTGCGGCCGGGCAATCTCGGGCGGACGGTCCATTTGGCATGGGCCACCGACAACCGAGCCCTGGGCCAGGTGCTGAAAATCGACGCCGACCGTCCCGCCGAGGCAGCTCAACCCTGGATCGCGCGTGCCGACGGATGGCTAGTCGAATCCACCTTCGAGCTGAAACGGGGGTGGGACCCCGCTCTCGAAGGCGAACCCGACGAGACCTACAGCCGCTCCAACAATCCGGATTTTTCGACGTACGCCAACGTCTTCCGCTTGTGGGTACTCAACGAAGACGGTCACTTCACCGACGCGCCCTACAACCAAGGCCCGGCGTTCGACCTGGCATCGCTATTCGGCGGTCCACCGCTTGCCCCACAACCACTGCGATTCCTGCCGGGCCTGACGCTCGATGACGCCGGCGCACGTCGCAGTGTGATCGTTGAGATGAGCGAAGATTCGGGGCAGACCTGGCTGATCTACCCCGGTCCGGTGAAACTTCTTACCAAGCGCGCGGCCGTTTACCTCGACAACACAACATTGCCCGATTCGTTCCTCACAGCCGCTAAGGCCGGCACCGCAGTGATCCGCGTCACGGCCAGTCTGCAGAGCCCGATCCCGATCGAGGTGCTCCATTGGCGGGGTAACCCGTTTGCCGGCACGCTGTCAGCCAAATTGTTCGATGTGGGCGACGCCTTTGGCTTCCGCCGCATCGCGCCGCAGAGCATCCACTACAACGCGGTTCAAGTCGGTGATCTGATCGCACTGACGAGCGATCAAACCAACCAACTCAACGACTGGCTGCTTGCGCGGATGCACCGCGAAGACCGTGCGCCGCGTGAGCGCACCGGCCAAGCGACCCTTGAACTTGTCGGTGCCTGGCCGGTCATGCGTGTCGGTGATCGGCTGCACAACACCATGAGCCGCGGCGTCGATTCGGCCGGCCGCGCCGAGGCCATCGCACGCAAGGGCGCGACCGTGCGCGCCGTGCGCTGCCGCTGGCGTGGCCCCGATGCCACCACCACCGTTGATCTGTCGTTTTAAATCGGAGGCACACTCATGCTCAACGGGGCCCTTGGGGCACTGACGCAATTCGGCGCGGCCGGGCTTATGGGCGTGCTTTGGGTGTGGGAACGGCGGATGTCCAGACAACGCGAGCAACAGCTTGACGATGCACACGCCAGGCTCATGCAGCAGCGCGAACACCTTCACGTGATGGTCAGGCTCGTGCAACGAAACACCCGCGCGATCGAACGATTCATCCAGACCCAGATTCAACTCAACCAGGTCCTCCAAAAGGTGCACGATGAGATTAAACAAAAAGCTGCGTGAACGAATCGTTCTAACGTTTGTCGTCTTCGCCGTGCTAGCGGCGCTCAATAGCTGCGGATCGCCCCCGTCCGTCGTACCGCTGCTGCGGATCGCCGACCGCGCGATGCAGGACGAAGCGGGTCGCCTGGACGAAGACCTCCAGCGAGACATCAACCAGCTCGATCAGTCCCGTCGGATGCTGCAAGCGGCGTTCGAAGCAGACCTGGCACAGGTTCAGCAACTCACGGCGGAGTGGGTCCTCGAGGCCACCGACGTCTACATCGCGGCGCGCGAGGCGCTGGTCCATCATGAATCTAAACTCCGTCAGCAGCGTGAACGCAGAGCGGACAATCTGAACGCCGCTTCCGAAGCCATTCGCCGCGCAGCCCGACTGCTCGAACAGCAGGACAAGCTGATTGAACAAACCCTCGGGCTCGACGTGTGGCGACTGGATCGCAGCAACGACATCACAAGGTGATGCAAGGAGACACACGATGGCATCCACATACTTGCGCGACCTCATTGCCGATCGGGTCAACGGACGGTGGGAGCAGTGGGCGGCAGCCCACCCGAACCTGGCGGCGGCGATCGATCGGACGCGGCTCGTTGACTCGACCATAGAGCATCTGCGGAGCGATCCGGAGTTCGTTGCGGCGATGCGTCAGGCCGATCTCGACGAGAACAAGCTCGCCGCCGCGGCGCGCGTGCTTGAACAGCTCGAGCGCTGGGTCGGCAGGGTCCTGCCGCTGTAGCCTCGGTGGAACCGGCGGTTCATTTCCAACTCCAGTTGAAGGAACCGAAGCATGAAACCCAATCGTTGGACGAGTCGAAAGTTCCTGATGAGCCTCGCAGCTCAGTTCACCGCGATGGCTGTTCTGCTCTGGCCCGCACAGGAGTCGGTGATCGTCGAGGCCAGCCGCTCCGTGACTGCCCTGCTCGTACTTCTGCTCAGCACACTAGGTTACGTCCGGGCCGAAACCTCACTCGACCGGCAGTCACAGAGCTCTTCTTGAAGCAACCGCGGCCAGAGCCTATCTTCACGACATGCGGCGGCGTGCTCCAACAACCCGGATCTATCCGAAGGTGCTGGCGGTGACGGCAGCCGTTGCCGTCACTAGCGCATGTTCCTTCAAGGGTGGTGCACCAAACGTGTTGCCGATCCCGGTGGTGGGCCAGGCGCATTGGAAAATCGAACCGATAGACATGCGAGTTTATCCTTCGACACGCTTCGTCCGCGGGCCCGAACAGGGCGTCCTCGAAGTCCGAATTGAGTTGTTCGATGAGATGGGCGACTCGGTCAAGGCCGTTGGACGAATTCACATCGAATTGTATGCGACAAGGCGCCGCGACCGCCCGTCACTGGACCGACGACTCTATGCCTGGGAGGCGTCTCTGCTAACGTTAGAAAAGCAGCTCCGCTATTACGATCCGATCACCCGAACCTACATGTTTCCGCTAAGCCTAGACAGCCTATCGGTCGCGCGTGACGCCACAATGCTGCGCGTCACATTCGTCCTGCCCGATGGCCGGCGGCTCGAAGCCCAGAGATCACTGCCAGACATCCACACACCGCCGCCGCCGCCGCCACCTGCCGACAACAGTAAGTAACGTCACGCCGACAACGGATTCGGATCGGTCGATTCCTGCGGCACGCGGCAGACCTCGCCAACGTAGTGGATCCGCAGCTCGTTGGTCACGCCGGGGATCCCTAGCGGTTCGCCCTTGACGATCACGACCGCATCGCCCTGTTCCGCCCAGCCTCGCTCGATCACCTCACGATCGACCTCGTCGATAAACTGCTCCGGCCTGTCCGGTTTGGCCATCAAGATCGGCGTCACACCATACAGCAGGCACATGCGCCGCAGCGATGCGGGGTCCGAGCTGGCGGCAATGATCGGAATGCTCAGCCGGTTGTGTGACAGGTAGCGTGCGCCGCCGCCCCGTTGCGACCAAGTGATCACCGCCTTGGCACCCAAATCCTGAACGACAACGCTGACACCGTGAGCGAGCGCCGCTGTGCGGTAGCGGCTAACGCGCAGCGTCCGGGGCGGGCGGCCGCGGAGGCTTGGGGCATTGCGCAGGTACGATTCAGCCGCCCCAGCGATCCGCGCCATCGTGTGTACCGACTGCACGGGGAACCTGCCGATGGCCGTCTCGCCGCTGAGCATCACCGCGTCGGCACAGTCAAAGATCGCGTTGGCGACGTCTGATGCCTCGGCCCGCGTTGGGAACGGCTTATCGATCATGCTCTGCAACATCTGTGTCGCCACGATCACTGGCTTGCCGTAGTCCTGACACATTCGGATGATCCGCTTCTGGATCACCGGCACCTCGGCCAGGTCCATCTCCACACCCAGATCCCCGCGCGCGACCATCACGCCGTCGGCCACGTTCACGATCGCATCGAGGTCGTCCAGCGCCTGGGGCTTTTCGATCTTGGCGATCACCGAAATAGACTGACCCCCTGCCGGCTGTCTGTCGTCCAGGTAGCGCTTCAATTGTTCGACATCACTAGCCCGTCGGACGAACGACAAGGCAAGAAAGTCCACGCCGTGGTCCACGGCCCAGTCGGCGCACTTCCAATCCTGTTCGGTGATCGACGGACTCTTGATGTCCGTGTCGGGCAGGTTGATCCCTTTGGTGGAGGTCACCACACCGCCGTGGGTGACGTGGCACACGAGTCGGCGGTCCTCGCCGCTGCCGGCCTTATCCACCACAAGCATCCGGATCGCGCCGTCATTGACAAACAGGCGTTGGCCGGGCTGCACGTCGTCGATCAGTTGCGGCAGCGTGGTGGAGAAGAGGGCCGCGCCGTCACTAACCGCTTCGCCAGCGATGATCGGCTGTCGCTGGAACTCGACGCGCTGTCCGACCGCAAGTTCGATCCCGCCTTCGCGTACCTTGCCGACGCGGATCTTTGGACCCGACAGATCACCCAGCACACCCACCGGCTCGCCCGCCCGCTCCGACGCCCCGCGCGCCAGCGACAACGATCGCTCGAATTCATCGTACGAGCCGTGTGAAAAGTTGATCCTGAAGACACGGATGCCCTCTTCGATCAGGCGCACAAGAGTCTGTAAGTCGGCGCAGGCCGGCCCGATCGTTGCGATGATCTTGGTGAGAATGATTGACCTGGAATCGGGCACGGCAAGATTGTATCCGACCCCTCCGATCTGCGCGCCAGCAGTACTGCGGACGAGTTTGAAGTCACCGCGAACAGCATCTGCGCTGACTATTGGACGCGGTCGGATTGATTTCGCTGGCCGGCCCGAACGCCGACCCTATGCACCCTCAACCCGCAGCCCGATACGTCGCCGGCCCCTGTCCGCTCAGCAGCCCGATCATCGGCTCCAGACAGCGGTCCCAATCACACCCCTGTTCGACCCGCCGCCGCGCACTGCGCGCGATCATCTGACGGTATGACGCTTCAGTAAGCACGCGTTCGAGTGTGTTCGCCCAGTGTTGGGGCTCGGTGCCAACAAGAAGATCCCGCCCCGCAACCGCATCAATGCCCTCGAATGCAGCGGGCGAACAGACCACCGCGCGGGCGGCGGCCATCGCTTCCAGCACTTTGTTTTGCATCCCGCGGGCGATGCGGAGTGGCGCGATGACCGCTGCCGCCTGCCGAAGATGCACACGCACGTCATCGACAGAGCCCACCACGTCAACGCCATCGCGATGACGCAACTCGAGCACTCGCCGTGTCGGGTTCCGGCCGACAATGCTCAGCCTTGCGCCCGCGACGCGACAGCGAAGCGGCGGCATAACGTGCTCGACAAACCACTCAATACCATCCACGTTCGGGCGATAGTCAAGAACACCGATGAAGACGAGCCGCCGTGTGTCGGCGTCGGGTAGCGGTTGGAAATAATCCAGGTCCACGCCGTTGGTCACGATGTGCAGGTGAGGGCGCTCACCCACGTGTTGGCGGTATGCCTCGGCCTCGGCATGGCTGACGAAGGTGATCGCGTCGAACCGGTCAAAGCAGCCGGCTTCAATGGCGCGCAGGCGGCGGGATTCAGCGCTGTAAACCCAGCGCAACGGCTGGCGGGATTGTCGTGCATAGGCCAGCCACTTCATGCTGTCGACATCGACCAGGTCCAGGATGTGAACTGGAACCGGCGATCCCGGCCTGCGTGAGCACGTGAGCAGTCGGGCGTAGTCGATCATCCCGGTGCAAAAAGTGAGGATCGCATCAAAGGGTTCGCGCTCGTCCCACCGCTGAATCGTCCTGGCAAGAGATGGACGGAAAAACGCAGCGGGGGTGGCAGCCCTCCCAGCCAACATCGCCGCCACGCCGCGCAGCCGGCTGTAACGTCTGGAGATCGGCGTGATGGCAACGCGCTGTGCCATCGCGGCCAGTGCGTCGCGTTGCTCATTGCGGACCGGTTCGTCGCTCGTGCACGCCACCGCCAGGTCGAAGTGGCGAGCCAGCAGTTTCAGGAGGTGGAAGCTTCGGATTCGGTCACCGCGGTCCGGCGGGAAAGGCAGACGGTGGGTCAACATCAACACGCGCCGCTTCACAGGAGCGTGCGGAGCAGGTGGTACACCGGCGGCGGGGTCGATTGGTGTGACTCGACCGATCACCCCGTCATCGGATGGGTCTGCGGGGACAACGCTCATCCACCGCTACATCGACCGGTTCGGGGCCGACGGACTGGGCATTGTGGGTTATCGGATCATCGGGGCTTCGGCTGACCAATGATCGTCTCGATCTCGGGGTGCACGCGGGCGGCGTACACCTTCTCAATTTCGACGGCGCAGAGTGGATACGTCAGCACCTGGGCGACCATGTCGTTCGGCCCCGGTTGGTTGGCCACCCCCTGCACATACAGGTCGTCACCGCGGATCTGCACGCTGTTAATGTAGGCCCAGTACCCGCCGGTGGGTTGTTCACCCAACGAGAATACCACCAGCGAGACGTTGGTGAAGTCAATGTCCTGTTTCACCAGGTCCGTGCTGCCCAAGGCCTCGAGTTCCTCTTGCGAGTTGACCAGTACGACCTCGTAAGCCGGCAGACCGGCGTCATTACCGCGATGGATTTTGGTGATCGTGAGCGGCACGGTCGTGCCTATATCCGCCGGCGCCGACGCCGTCTCACAACCCACCAGCACCCACACCACCGCTGTCATCCCCACCCATGCCGCTAGCATTTGCCTCTGCATGACGATCACTCCTGTGCACGCCTTTGTCGATCCGGTCGGTTCAGAATATACCGCATCACGGGCACGGTTTCAGCCGGCCGGCCGACCCGCCCCCAATCGAGGTCAGCCTCGCCGCGGCGCCGCGGTGGTCGCTACGTCTTACGCAGGACCATCCCATGGAACGGTCGGCCCTCGCGTCGGTACCTGCGCTCGAAGTTGGTCCCCACCAGCTCGCCCTCACCGGCCGACTCCGGCGACTCAAATGCCAGACGCTCAAACAGGCCGGCCACCAACGCCGCTTGCTCGATCATCCACCGGAAATAATCGTCATGGTCCGTCGCAATACGGACCAGCCCTCGCGCTTCCAGCCTCGGGTGCAGCTCGCGCAGGAACGGAGCCTGGATCAGCCGCCGCTTGTGGTGACGCTTCTTCGGCCAAGGGTCGGGAAAGTAGATATGGACCTGCCGCAGGCACGCGTCGGGCACGTAGTTGCGCACAAAAAAGTCCGCCTCAACCCGCACCAGCCGAACGTTCTCCAGCCCGCGGCGCCGACAGCGGTCGGCCGCGTACTTCCAGTACGACCTGGCGTACTCAAGCCCGATGTAGTTGACACGCGGTGTTTGCGCCGCCTGCTGCACGAGGAACGTGCCTTTACCCGAACCGATCTCCAACTCCAGCGGTCGATCGGAACCCGCAGGCCCGAACCACCTCTTCAGATCAACCGGCCCATCTGGCCACGGCGGCAGATCAGCCTCAAGCAGGCCGATGTGCCCAACGTCCAACGCTTTGTGATGTGACAACGACTTGCTCATCAATGGCTAGTCTAAACTGGATTCCACAATGCGAACAGCACAATGGTTCACCTGTCGATGTCTGCGCTTTCGTTTTTGTCAGATAGTTTCTAAACTCCCCAACCTTGGAGCCTCATGCCATGCGGATCACCCTGCCCGACGGCAGTATCAAGGACTATGCCGATCCGGTGTCACCGGCGCAGGTCGCCGCCCAGATCGGACCCGCCCTGGCCAAGGCCGCCATCGGCGCCAAGGTGAATGGTGAGCTTTGGGACCTGAACCGCCCGATCGAGCAGGACGCCCACCTTGCCATCGTGACCAGGCCCCGCACCACCAAGAAGGGTCTGTCCAAGGGTGACATGTCCGGCGGCGACCCCGACGCCCTGTACCTGCTGCGACACTCGACCGCCCACGTCATGGCCGAGGCCATCCAACGCCTCTGGCCCGAAGCCCAACTCGCCTACGGCCCGCCGCTCGACAACGGCTTCTACTACGACATCTACCTCCAAACCCCGATCAGCAGCGACGATTTTGCGAAGATCGAATCGCAGATGGCCAACATCGTCGCCGAGGACCGCCCCTTCACCCGTTACGCGTTGCCGCCGGAACAAGGGATGAAGAAACTGGCCGCCGAAGGCAACAAGTACAAGATCGACAACGCCCAACGCGCTCTCGACGCCGGCGCCAAGACCCTGTCGTGGTACGTCACCGGTGAAGTGAACGCTCAAGCCCCAAGCCCCTCGCCTCAAGCCTGGGAAGACCTGTGCATGGGACCACACGTGCCGAGCACCGGCTGCATCGGCGCGTTCAAGGTCATGTCCGTCGCTTCAAGCCACTGGCACGGCGATGTAAACAGTGACCGCTTCCAGCGTGTCTACGGCACCGCGTTCTTCACCCGGGCCGATCTCGACCAACACCTGCAGTTGCTCGAACAAGCCAGGCAACACGATCACCGGGTCATCGGGCAGAAGCTTGGCCTGTTCACCATTGACGAGCAGGTGGGCCAGGGGCTGGTCCTCTGGAAGCCGCGCGGCGCCATGGTCCGCACCATCCTACAGGAATTTCTCCAGAAAGAACTGCTCAATCGCGGCTACGACGTGGTGTACACGCCGCACATCGGCAAGATCGACCTCTACAAGACCAGCGGACACTACCCGTACTTCGCCGACAGCCAGTACCCGCCGATCCAGATGCGCGACTCGGATGAGCAATACCTGCTCAGGCCCATGA
>JAZGCX010000212.1:0-2173 GCA_036477175.1 Phycisphaeraceae bacterium | reverse complement strand
CGGGACGGAGTTTAAGTCGTTCGAGGCGACCTCCACCCGCAAGTAGCGGCCGGCGGGCGAGTCGAACGACCCTACGCGATGGCGTTTTCGAGATCATTCTCAACGAGGCGGGTGATCGCTTCGAGAGCGGATCGTTGTCGATCGGGTGCCAAGTTACAAAGATGAGCGGGTTCGTGTGCGCTGATGGTGTGCGCGGATCGCGCGGGCTCTTTGAAAAGTCGGTAGGCAGTAGGCAGTAGACAGTACGTAGTGGACAGCAGGAGGCGTAAGTCGTTGGTGTGTCTTTTTCTTACCAAACGAAGCCAAACTTAGGCAAGCCTGGCAAGATGGGCAAACGCCGGGTGAAGGATCGTGATCTTACCACAGAGACCGCGGAGGATCCAGAGAGCGGAACTGCGGAGGAAGTGGACAACGGCGGCGGGTGGCATGGGCAAGTACGCTTGCCCGTGGCGTGCAGGCAAGGTGACGTAGCGGCCGACCCCCGTGTCGGCCGTTGCTCCGCTCACGCACGACGGCCGGCGGGGGCACCGGCCGCTACGGCTAATCCGGTGGTAGGAACCAATGAATGTAGCCGCAGCGCTCGCAGACGATGCAGTTGGCCGTGGCGTTGGCCCAGTCGAAGTTGAAGAAGGTGGCCACGGCGGTATTCAGTTGGGCTTCGCGCTGCCAGAACTTCTCGTGGTGGCAGATCTCGCAGCGCAGTTGCTGACCCGCAATAACCACCTGTTGCGCTTCTCGTTTTCCAAAGATTCCCATTGTGTCACTCCTAATGCACGGCCCCCGCGCCGAACATGTCGGCGACATCCTGGTAGGTCTCAGAGAGGGTCGGGTGGGGGTGGATGGTGGCGGCGATGTCTTCGGCGGTGGCGCCCATCTCGATGGCCAGCGCCGCCTCGGCGATCATCTCGCCGGCGTGCGGACCAGTAATGCCGACGCCGATCACCCGCCGGCTGTCTTTCTCGCAAATCATCTTGGTCATCCCGTCCGGCCGCCGGAGCGAGACCGCTCTGCCGGACCCGCCCCAGGGCATCTTCTTGACCGTGATGTTGAGGCCTTGGGATTTCGCTTCGGTTTCACTCAAACCGGCCCAGGCCAGTTCGGGGTCGGTGAAGACCACCGCCGGGATGCAGACGTTGTCAAACGCCGCATTGCCGCCGGCGAGCACGTCGGCGGCAACCTTGCCCTCACGAAACGCTTTGTGGGCCAGCATGGGATCGCCCACCACGTCGCCAATCGCAAAAATCCGTTTGTCGGCGGTACGCATCTGATTGTCCACCTCGATAAAGCCGCGATCGTTGACCACCACCGAGGTGTTGCGCAGGCCCAGATTGTCCGTGTTCGGCTTGCGGCCCACACTGACCAGCACCCGATCGAAAATGGTGGTGGGCGGTACGCTTTCACCTTCAAAATCAACTTTCAATCCGTCGCCCGACTCGACCACCTTGGCGACTTTGGCCTTGAGGTGAATCCCGCCGGTGAACATCTGCTTAAGGCGCTTGTTCAGCGGCCGGGCCAGGTCGAGGTCGACGCCCGCCAAGATAGTGTCCAGCATCTCCACCACGGTCACTTCGCTGCCCAAGGCCGCATAGACCTGACCAAGCTCCAGACCGATGTATCCCCCGCCGATGACCAGCAGCTTGGGGGGGACTTCTTCGAGTTCCAACGCCCCGCTGGAGTCCATCACTTCGGGATTGTCGATACTGATGCCCGGCACGGTAATCGGGCGGCTGCCGGTGGCGATGACGGCACGTTTGAACTTGATACGATCGATATCACCGCCGTGCAAGCGGAGCTGCTTGGAGCTTTCAAACTCCGCCCGGCCTGTGATGACCTCGACCTTGGCATTTTTGCACAACCCAGCCACACCGCCGGCCAGTTTGTCGATCACACCGGACTTGTAGGCGCGCATGGCATCGAGGTTGATTTTGGGCTTGGCAAACTCTAACCCCTTCTCGGCGGCCGTCTCAGCCAGGTGCATGATCTCGGCGACGTGCAGCAGGGCTTTTGAAGGGATACAACCCACGCGAAGGCACACACCGCCCAGTTGGGTATTGTCGTCGATGAGCGTGACCTTTTGGCCCTGGGCCGACGCACGCAGCGCCACGGTATACCCGCCCGGCCCGCCGCCGATCACCACCACATCCGATTCCTGCGTAAACTCACCGACAACCAT
>JAZGCX010000211.1:0-2332 GCA_036477175.1 Phycisphaeraceae bacterium | reverse complement strand
CGCGAACGCCGCCCTGGCCAGGTACCTCGGCGACCGCAACGTGAATCTGCATCTGGTCGCCCATCAGGTGGACCCGGAATTCTTGAATCGCCCGAACATCGCGGTTCATCTCGTGCCGAGATCGTTTGGATCCGATGCGCTCGGCGCGTGGCCGTTGGCCCGGCGTGGCCGCAAGGTGGCCCGTGACGTCATGGCGAGGTGGCGGGACCCCCACGTGCTGGTCAACGGGGGCAATTGTTCATGGCCCGATGTCAACTGGGTCCACTTCGTGCACCATGCTTGGACGTGTGTCGATCGGACTGGTCCCGCCTGGGTGAAGGCCAAGGACCGGATGGTGAACGCGTGGGGCCGGCGACAGGAACGCCGAGCGATGCAGTGCGCCCGGCTGGTGATCGCGAACTCCGACAGGACGCGGCGGGATGTGATCGAGCGCGTTGGGATCGAGCCGGGCCGGCTTCTGACCATCCATCTCGGGTCCGATCCCGGCTGGAGGCCGCCGACGGCGGCCGAGCGCACGGCTGCGCGCGCCCGGGTCGGGGCGGCCGCCGACCGCCCCCTCGCTGTGTTCGTCGGAGCCCTGGGCAGCGATCAGAGAAAGGGATTCGACACGCTCTGGACCGCGTGGCGACGGCTTTGCGCCGGGTCGGATTGGGACGTCGATCTGGTCGTCGCCGGGGGTGGCCGGACCCTTCGTGATTGGCGTCAGCATGCGGAGTGGGCCGGCCTCGCGCATCGCACCCGGTTCTTGGGCTTCACGGATCGCGTCTTTGATCTGCTGGCAGCCGCTGATGTCTTGGTGAGCCCGGTCCGGTACGAAGCGTACGGGCTCAATGTTCAGGAAGCGATCTGTCGTGGCGTTCCGGCCCTCGTGAGTGCCGACGCGGGCATCGCCGACCGGTACCCGCCCAGCCTGGCCGACATGATCTTGCCCGATCCCAACGATGCCCAGGATCTGGCCGCGCGAATGATCCGCTGGCGTTCGGACATCGACGGATGGAAGCGCCGCATCGCTCCGCTGAGCGACGCGTTCCGGCGCTATACGTGGGCCGACATGGCTGCCACGATCGTGGCGGCCATCGAGCGCCCTTCCAACGGGTTGGTGTGACTGGACAGGCCTCCACCTCGGGGCGCCCGGCGGGCACCAAGCTGATCTGGCGACTCGCCAACCGCTTTCCAGTGTGTACGAGCGCCGCTGGGCCTGGTTATCCCGGGCGTGGGTTCTGTATTTCGAGTTGGCGGCGGTGAAGGAAGGGCGATGACTCGTTTCGGTCGATTCTTGGGCGGCGTCGCCGTCGGGTACGTCAACATGGCCGCGGTCATGTTGGCCGGGCTCGTGCTGACGCCGTTCTTGCTGGGGCGTCTGGGGCAGCATGACTACGGGCTGTGGCTCGTGGGTCTCCAAATTCTCGCCTACCTCGCCCTCATGGACTTCGGGGTCGTGACCCTGTTGGCGCGTGCCACCGCCTACGCGACCGGCCGTGCTGGCGGCATCGACAAAGCCGCCGATCTGCCTGACGTAATAGGGCAGACGGTCCGCCTCGTGCTGTGGCAGGTGCCGTTGGTCGCGGCGGTCGCGGGCGGCGTGTGGCTCTTCATGCCCGCGGAATGGTCACCGCTTCAGGCGCCGGTCGGCCTCATGCTGATCGGGTTCGTCGTGATGTTTCCGGTTCGGGCGCTCCGTGCGGTGCTTGAGGGATTGCAAGACCTGACGTTCCTCGGCCAAATACAGCTGGGCACCTGGCTGGCGGGCATCCTCGTGACGGTCGCGGCCATCGTCGGCGGACGCGGCCTGCTCTCGCTCGCGCTCGGCTGGGTCGTCAGTCAGATCCTGGCCGGAGCGTGTTGGGCGTACCGCCTGCGACAACGCTTCCCCGGCATCTTCCCCGCTCGCTTGCCAGCCTTGAGCGCCGCGGCGGCTCGCCGGCAACTCGGTCAAGGGTTCTGGGTCATCGTCGCTCAGGTCGCACACGTCCTGCTGGCCGGTACCGACGTGCTCATCATCGGCATCCTGGCGGGCCCGGCGGCGGTTGTGCCGTTTGTCTGCACCGGCAAGCTGATCAGCGTGCTCACCAATCAACCTCATCTGCTGATGCAGGCGGCGGGGCCCGCGCTCAGCGAGATGAGAATGGGCGAGCCCAAGGCGCGTCTGTTTCAGGTGAGTAGCGCGCTGACCCAGGCGATGTTAATGGCGAGCGGCGCGGTGGCGTGCGCGGTGCTCGCCGTCAACCAAGGGTTCGTGACCTGGTGGGTGGGAGCCGACCAGTACGCCGGTCTCCCGCTCACCGTCCTCTTGGTGCTGGTCATGTTGCTTCGTCACTGGAACACCACGACC
>JAZGCX010000210.1:0-2118 GCA_036477175.1 Phycisphaeraceae bacterium | reverse complement strand
GACCTACTCGGCCGCTACAATACCCCGCTCTTTTGACCGCAGCTCCCTGGCGAGGCGTTTGATATGTCCCGAGTGTGCCATTTTACCGGTCGCAGGACATCGTCCGGCCGGACGTACACCCACCGCGGTAAGGCCAAGTACCTCGGCGGGGTTGGTACCAAGGTGACCGGCAAGACCAAACGGAAGTTCAGATCCAACATCCAGACGGTCACGGCGGTTGTGGACGGGTCGATCAAGCGGATCAAGGTGTCGGCCAAGGCGGTCAGGATGGGGCTGGTCATCAAGCCGCTGAAGCGCAAGTACGCCTATCGGCCGGAGCCGACGGCGGACGCGGCAGCGGAATAACGGCCGGCGGGCGGTCGGGGTTTGGGGCATCGGGCCGGGCGATCCAGCCACAGGAGCCCCGCTGAGATGGGATCACGAGTGGGTTTATTGCCCTTATTGCCGGTTTTGCCTGCTTTTGCTAATTGGAATATTTGACCGAGCCGGTTCCTGTGCTATATCTTTCTTAGTGAGTGGGAGTGGGATGAATCGTATCGACCGGGTCAACAATCGACGAGCCGACCACCTGTTACCTCCCGGCCCGATTGCCACAGGCGACCCAACAACACAGCATCAATAATCGGATCGCGGTTTCTATCTCGGCGTGTCGGGAGCGACCAGGTTGTCGTAGGTGAGTTCACGTTCGAGGACGTATGACCGTTCGAGACGACCAGAAATTGCAGATTCAGCAGGCGACGGACATTGTTCGTCTGGTCGGCGAAGACCTCGCGCTGAAGCCCAAGGGTCGCGAGTTCGTCTGTCTGTGCCCATTCCACGACGACCGCCGCCCGTCCATGACCGTGGTGCCGGCCAAGCAGATCTTCCACTGCTTCGTCTGCGGGGCCGGCGGCGACGCGTTCGGGTGGCTGATGAAGTATCACAAGATGACCTTCCCCGAGGCCCTGCGGCACCTGGCGGACCGGGCAGGGATCAAACTGGAGCAGCGTGCCGGCCCCAGGGATCAGGGCTCGGCGCAGCAAGAGCAGACCGATCGTGAGCTGATCAAAGCGGCGAACCAGCGGGCGCTTGGCTTTTTCCAGGCCATGCTGCGACACGCCGACCACGGTCGCGGCGCTCGGGAGTACCTGAAGCATCGCGGCATTTCAGGCGAGATGGTCGAAGCTTTTCAACTCGGCTACGCCCCGGATCGCTGGGACGGTCTGGTGACGACGATCCGGGACAAAAGCTGGAACCGCCGCTCGTTCGAGCTGGCCGGTCTGATCAGCGCCCGGCCGACGGGGCAAGGTCACTACGACAAGCTTCGTCATCGGTTGATCTTTCCGATCTGCGATTCGATTGGTCGGCCGATTGCCTTCGGCGGGCGGGTCCTGCCGGGCGGCACGCTCGAGGATAAGAACGAAGCGAAATATCTGAACACGGCCGAGACGCCGCTATTCAACAAGTCGGCGACGCTCTACGGTCTGCACCTGGCCAAGTCCGCTCCCGGCGGAATCATCGGTGGCAAGACGGCCGTGATTGTCGAAGGCTACACCGACGTGATCGCTGCTCATCAGGCCGGCGCCCGCGACGTGGTGGCGACGCTGGGCACCGCGCTGACCAGCCGGCACGTGACTGAGTTGCGTCGTTACGCCGAGAAGGTGGTGCTGGTTTTCGACGCCGACGAGGCGGGGCAAAAGGCGGCCGACCGCGCGGTCGAGGTGTTCCTTGCCGGTGCGCTGGACGTGGCGATCGCCGTGCTGCCGGATGGTCGGGACCCGGCTGAACTGCTGGCGACCGAGAACGGACGGCAGCGGTGGCAGGATGTGATCGACATCGCAGCCGACGCCCTGACCTACCAGTTCGAGCGTGTGCGACGGCAGATGGAAGCGGCCACCACAGTGACCGGGCGACAACGTCTGGTCGAGGAGTATCTGCGGAAGCTGGCGGGCCTGGGCCTGGCACGCATGGGCATCATCCGCCGGTCGTTGGTGATCCAGCGGCTGGCCGAGCTGCTGCACTTGCCTGAGGCGAACTTGGTCGGGCTGCTCAAGAGACTGGCTCCCGCAGCCGGACGCACGCCGCCGGGCGGGCCGGCCCCATCCAGTGCCGAACCACCGCCCCAAGGGGCAGATAACC
>JAZGCX010000021.1:0-18797 GCA_036477175.1 Phycisphaeraceae bacterium | reverse complement strand
GTATCGGCAACAGGTTTCGGTGGTCGCAAGAGGATCGTCAAGGGGAAGTTTGGCGATGTCCGGGAGGTCGACCATGAAGGGTTATGCGCCGGGCTGGCAGGTTCGGTGCCGAAGGTGCGGTTTGACTTTCGACGCATCCGATCTGGGGTTCATCCGTGTCTGGGCTATCGGCAGGTCGTATAAACTGTTGTGGTGCAGTCGGTGCCGTTGGCCTCGCTGGTTTGCGATGGAGCGAAAGCCCAAGGGTCTGCCGGAGCATTGTGGTCCAAGGACAACGTTGTAGCCGGCGGGACCGCGAGCAGTAGGACCGCGACCGACGGTCTCGGCTTTATAAATAATGGGAAATTCACAGGAGTCGCTACACATGAAGCCGACAATCATCCAGGTCAATCGCTTGTTGCTGGTGGCGGCCGGGGCCATGGGCGTGGCCAGTTTCACTATTCTCAACGATGCTGACAAGAGTCCGATCTACTTCCTGCTGGCGTATGTCTTGTGGAGGCTGACCTGACCCGGATTATCCACCGCAAAGTCCGAAAGATCGCGGCGGTGGTATAATCCGGGCCGTTCGGGAGGCTGTCATGAGATTTCAGGTCAGCGTTCAGGCTGGGCAGGAGGGGGAGTATGTGGCCACGTGTGACCAGCTTGAGGCGCAGGGTCGGGGGCTAAGCGTGACGGCGGCGCTGGACCGGTTGCGTGACGAGATCCGCTACCGGGTGGAACTGTGCCCGTGCTCCGGGATCGACGAGGACCTGATCGACCTGGAAATTTCGTAGGCCATCAACCATTGGACCCGTCCGGTTTCCCTTCGGCATTACAGCCATCTTGAGAATGCACATCGGCCGCCACGTGCTCTTCGATGCGTCATAGCGTTACGGATACGTCAACCGAACATAAGGAGATGCAACGATGAAACTCTCGACCCGTTCTCTTGCGCTCACGGCTGCGATTCTGTGGGGTGGTAGTGTGCTGTTGTGTGGGATTGCCAACATGAACTGGCCGGACTATGCCGTTGGCTTTCTCGATGTGTTGGATTCGGTCTATCCGGGCTACCACAGGGACGGGACCATGCGGAGTGTGATTGTGGGCGCGCTCTACGCGGTAGTGGACGGGGGGATTGGCGGTCTGCTGTTCGGATTGATTTACAATCTGTGTGCCGGGTGCTGCGGTTCCCGTAAGAGTGCCGAGGCATGACGCGGCGTTAGATCGCTCGGCGCCCGGCCTCCGGGCGAGCCAGCCGACACGCTGGCGCCCGGGACCCCCGGAATCATGCCGAGCCACAACAGGATACAGCCGCAGCGGCTGGTCGCGGGACCGTGACCACCGGTCGCGGCTTTATGTGACCGTTGTGTGCAGCATCTGCCCGCGGGCATCCGATAAACAGCAGGGACATGCTGCAGAACCGGACAGCCAGGGGGGTAGTGCTGGCGGCGGTGTTGCTCTCGATGGCGGCACCGGCGGTGTTTGCGCAGGCTCAGGACATGTGGCTGTCGCGACGTCTGATCCGTTTGTTCGACTTTGAGGAGCGTGATGGGCCACAGCCGAACTTCGAGGACCTGCCCAAGCACTGGTACGTGATGGGCCGGCCGCACGACGTGGTGGACCCCAACTTCCTGCGTCAGCCGATCCACCGGGAACTGCTGAACCGGCCCAACTTCTCCAAGCACACCCAGGTCCGCTTCGATCAGCGTCACAAGGTCAGCGGCGAGTTCTCGTTATACCTGGGGCTCAACGGCGGGAGCAGCGGCGCGTTTCTGGACATCGGCACAGTGCCGGTGTTGGCTCACAGCGACTTGGTCATTATCGCGTCGTTGCGGACCAGCCCGCTGCGCCATGGTCGGGCACGGCTGGTAGCCTACTTTGTGGACGATCGGGGCAACCGGATCGACCAAAGCGTTGTCTCGACCGGGCTGCTCGAGACCAACGACCAATGGCAGCGCGTGTCTGTCCGGTTGCTCGGCGATTTTGCCGACGCGGCCTACCTCGGCATCCAGCTCGAAGCGATCCAGCAGCAGTTCGACCCGGATTCACCGCTGGGCGGGCGGCAGTTGACCTACCGGGAAACTGAGGGCGGTGTGTGGTTCGACGACGTGGCCGTGTGGCAACTGCCACGGGTGCATGTGACGACCCAAAGCCCGGTCAACATCATCAGCGAGCCGGATCAACCGCGGGTGAACGTGGAGGTGCGTGACCTGACCGGCCGGGCGATCGTCGCCGACCTGGCCCTCTACGATGAGCGTCTGCAACGGGTCGCGCACCACCGAACGCCCGCCGGCGCCGGCGCACCCGTGACGTGGAGCTGGACGCCCGTTCTGCCACGGCATGGCTGGTACCTGATCGACCTGAACGTGTACGAGACGGCCGAAGCAGGCGACGACAGCAGCTTGTCGCTCGTTGGTCGCAGGCTCGGGGCGTTCCTGTGGCTGGGCGCTGAGTCACCGATGCTGCCGGCGGATAAGCACCGCTTCAGCCTGCTTGCCGAGCAGCTACACGATCAACAGCTCGCGCTACTGCCCAAGCTGCTGGACGCCACACAACTGTCATCCGCCATCGTCAGTACGTGGCGACGCGACACAACGCTGAGCAACCTTGACAAGCAGCAGAGTCGGCTCGATGCGCTGCTGGAGGGGCTGTTCCGGTCAGGTCGGCAGGTGTCGCTGAGTCTGAATCCGTTACCCGACAGCATCACCGGGCCGTTGAAACTCGACACCGCGCGGCCGCTGATGATGTTTGGCAAGCCCGAGGCCGCGTGGTTGGGGTACTTGGCGCCGGTGCTGCTCAAACACGGCCAGCATGTGCGGCGGTGGCACCTCGGCACGACGAGCGACCCGGCCGACTTGTCCGCGGCCAATCTGCCGAGGATGGCGGCCCGGGCAAACGCGACGTTCGGCGACCTGGCGCCGCGGCCGCGAACCGTGCTGCCGTGGCGGCTGGACTATCCGCGGCGGCTGGACCTGCCTGAACAAGTCGAGTTCGCCATCGACGTGCCGGAGGCGATCCGGCCGCAGTCGATGCGTGAGCACCTGCAGGAATGGCTCGAGCCCCAGCCGGCCCGGTTCCACCTGCACCTGAACCCGCCGCCGGCCACACGGCTGGCCCATCCCGGCCGCATTGACGACCTGACGCTGCGGATGCTGCACGGTTGGGAAGCGGGGGCATCGGGGCTGGCAATCCGGACGCCGTGGACGGGTTCGGCCAATCGCCGCGTCGCGTTGTTGCCCGACCCGCTGCTGGGGGTGTTCCGCACCGTGGCGCACCGCCTGGCCGGCCGACGTGCCGTCGGTCGATTGTCCATCGGCCCGGGACTCGAGGCCATGATCTTCGACGGGCCCGCCGGGGGGATGCTGGCGATGTGGAACCAGTCCGCCCCCGACGACCGGGCCGTCGTGGCGATGTACCTCGGCCGTGATCCGGTCACCATCGATGTGTGGGGCAACCGTACGCCGCTTGAGCTGAACCCGGACGGCGTTCACCAGGTGGCGTTATCACCCACGCCGCTGTTCATTGACCGGATCGACGCGAAGCTTGCCCTGTTCCGCGCTGCATTTACCATCGACCCGCCGTTCATCGAGTCGACCCAGACGCTGCACGAACGGACGATCACACTTTACAACCCCTGGCCACGCACCATGAGTGGATACATGCAATTCACCGGGCCGAAAGGCTGGCAGGTGCAGCCGGCACGCCGTCAGTTCTCGATTCCCTCGGGCCAGACGATGACGATCCCGGTCGCTGTTCGGTTCCCGATCTCGGAAGTGGCCGGGCGCAAACGCCTCACCGCCCGCTTCGACTTCATCGCCGACCGACGGTACCGCGTGGACGTCAGCGCCCCAATGAAGCTTGGTCTGCCGGGGATCGACTTCGACGCCAACGTGACCCTCGAGGTCGATCCCGAGACCGGCGCGACCGACGCGGTGGTCAATGCCTTGACCACCAACACCGGTGATGAGCCCGTGGCGCTGTATTCATTCGCCCAGATGCCCGACCATCCCCGCCAGGAACGGATCATCTCACGCCTGATGCCGGGTCAATCCACCGTCCGCCGCTTCCGCTTCCCCGATGTCGGGCCCGATCTGTCACAGATCAGCATCCGCGTCGGCCTGCGAGCAACCAACGGCCCGGCGATGCTCAACCAGATCGTCAGGGCCGACCTGAATTAGGATCTGTCTGACAAATCAGCCATGGGTGCCGCGGCGGGGGCTATCCTTGATCGCTGGACCGTCTGTCATGCACACTCATACCGCGCCAATAGCCCTCCGCGGAAGCGGGGGGTTAGTCGATCACCTGTCGCGGCTTGATAACACGGCGTGCGGGTGGGGTGGGTCACGAACCGGGCTGGGTGGTGTTGTCCTGGAGGATGGCGTAGGCGACGTGGGTGACGCTGCTATTGATGCGTTTGAGATGGGTGAGGATGTCCAGGTGCACGGCGCTGGATTCGTGGCTCTGGGTGAGGCCGGCCTTGAGACGGGCAAAGTGCCGGTCGCGCAGCTCGCGTTCGTAGTCGTTGAGCTTCTCCTTGTGCCGGATCAACTGCTGGGCGAGCATACGGTCGCGGGTGGCAAAGGCGGTCTCGGCAATCAGCATGTTCTCGACCACCTTGTGGTAGAAGTCATCGAGTTCGCCCCAGCCCTCGGTGGAGAAGTCGATGTTTTGGCGGACCTTCTTGACGACCAGCTCGGACAGGTTCTTGTCGATGACGTCGCCGATGGTCTCCAGCTCGTTGAGGTAGCGGAGCTGGCGCATCTGCTCGCCGAAGTCGTCCTGCTCACCTTCGAGGCTGGATAGCCGGGTGAGGTAGCGCTTGATCTCGGTGTCGAGCAGGTCAACCTGATCGTCGCGTTCGGAGACGGCGGCGGCCAGGGCCTGGTCATTGGTCCGCAGGGCGCGCCACAGGTCATTGAGCATGGAGCGGACGATCTCGGCGACACGCATGATCTCGCGCATGGATTGGCCGGTGGCCAAGGCGAGGCTCTCGATTCGGCCGGCATTGATGTAGCGGGGGCCGAACTTCTCCGGTTCGCCCAGCGGCGGGGCGGGCACGAGCCGGTCGGTCAACCGATTCAGCGGCCCGATCAGCGGGAGAAAGATCACTGCCATGAGGATGTTGAAACCGGCGTGGGCGTAGGCGATCTGTCGTTCTGCACCGCCGGGCAGTGCGTTAAGCATCCACATCACGACCGGTAGAGCCAGGAGGATCAGCACGGCGACAGTGATTTTGGCGACGAGGTTGCCCAATGCCAGCCGCCGCGACTGGCGTTGTGACCAGCCGACCAGCAGCGTGGTGACGCCGATGCCGACGTTGGCCCCGGCGACGACGGCGAGGGCCAGCGGCAATTGGATCATCCCCATCGCGATCAAGCCCATCACCAGCCCGATCGTGGCGGTGCTGGATTGCAGCGCGATGGCGATCACCGCCGCGATCAGCGCCAAGCCGAACTGGTGGCCCTGGGCGATCCGGAGCAGTTCACGCAGGTCGCCTTCCGGCTCGATGGCCGCTGCGCCGCTCTTGATGGTGGCGATGGCCATAAAGATCAGACCCAGGCCCAGGATCACCTGCCCGATGCCGCGCGTGCGGACGGCCCGGGTGAATTGAAACATCAGCACGCCGATGAGGATCAGCACCGGTGCGGACTGCTCGACGCGCAGGGCAATCAGCAACACGGGCATGGTCAGACCGATGTCGGCACCGAGCATGATCGCGAGCATCTGCCGGGAGGAAAGGTGACCGGCCTGCACGGTGTTGACCGCGAGGATCGACATGGTGGTGCTTGATGGGGTCATCAGTGACACGCCCAGACCGGTGAAGAACGCCTTGATCCGCCGGTTGGCCAATCGCTTCATCCATGATCCGAGCGTATTGCCGAACAGCCGGTCGAGGCCTTTGCGGAGGTATCGGACGCCGAAGAGGATCAGCGCGACGCCGCCGGCAATGATCAAGATGGGCGGTGGGGTGAGGTCCATTGATCCCGGTCATCCCGTGCTTTTCAATCGGCAATTGGCGATTGCAAATCCATAGGTTCAATGCCGGAAATGCCGGCGGCCGGTGAACATGAGGGTAATGCCGGCGTCGCTGCACGCGGTGATGGTTTGGTCGTCCCGCCTGGAACCGCCGGGTTGCACGATGGCTTTGACGCCGGCAGCGATGAGCTGATCGGGCCCGTCACGGAAGGGAAAGAACGCGTCGGACGCGGCGACGGCGCCCTTGGCGCGGTTGGCGGCCTTGTCGATCGCAATCCGGCAACTGGCCAGGCGGTCCATCTGCCCCGCACCGGCGCCGACCAAGGCGCTATCGCGGAACAGACACACGGCGTTGGACTTGAGGTGCTTGACGGCGATCATCGCCAACTGCATCTGTCCGAGCGTCTGGTCGTCGGGCGTGGGGCCGGCCGCGTGCTGCCAGGTGGACGGGTCGAACAAAGCCAGGTCACGTTGTTGCGCCAGCAGGCCACCGGTAACGCGTTTAAGGTCCAACTCGGCGGCGTCTCGTTCGGCGGGGCGGGGCAGCGCGCCAACCTGCAACAGGCGGACGTTTTTCCAACGCGTTCTGAGCAGTTCGAGCGCTTCGTCGTCATAGCCGGGTGCGACGATCACTTCGAGGAATTTGTCACCGTCAACAATGCGGTTTGCGGTTTGGGCGTTGACCGGACGATTGAGCGCGACGATTCCGCCGAACGCCGCCAGCGGATCGCCGGCATAGGCTTTGTCAAAGGCGGTTGCCGGGTCATCGCTCACGGCAAAGCCGCACGGGTTGGCGTGCTTGATCACGGCGACGGCGGCGTGGTCGGCCGGGTCGATCTCCTTGACCAACTCCAGCGCACCATTGGCGTCGTAAAGGTTATTGAAACTCAACGCTTTGCCGTGCAGTTGCCGTGCGCGTGCGATCGACGGCTCGGCGGCGCGCGGGTCAAGGTAGAGCGCCCCGGTCTGGTGGGGGTTCTCGGCGTAGCGCAGCTCGGTCGGCGCCCGCTCGAACCGCAACAGCAGCACGTCGGGCAAGGCCGACGCGCTGCGGGTGGTCATCCACTGGGCGATGGCCGAGTCGTACGCCGCGGTCCGGGCAAACGCGGCTGACGCCAGCTCCCGGCGGAGCGAAAACGGCGTCGCGCCGTTGTGGGCGTCCAGTTCGTTGGCCACGCGGTCGTACTGCGCCGGCTCGGTGACCACCGTCACAAAGCGGTGGTTCTTGGCGGCGCTGCGGATCATGCTTGGCCCGCCGACGTCGATCTGCTCGATAGCCTCGGTGTCGGTCACGCCGTCGGCCGCAATCGTCTTCTCAAATGGGTATAGGTTGACGCAGACCAAGTCGATCGGTTCGATGCCATGGTCTTTCATCGCTTTGACATGCTCGGGGTTGTCGCGGAGGGCGAGCAAGCCGCCGTGGACTTTGGGGTGCAGGGTCTTGACGCGGCCGTCCATCATCTCAGGCAAGGCGGTGACCTGCTCGATGCCGGTCACGGGGATGCCGGCGTCGGCCAGGGCACGTGCGGTGCCGCCGGTCGAGATGATCTGCACACGGTGACTAATAAGGCGTCGTGCGAACCGGATCAGATCGGTCTTGTCGCTGACGGAGATCAGGGCGCGATGTATTGAGACCAAGTCGGACATAGCAGGAGAGGAATGACGAATGACGAATGAGGGAGGCAGAATCACCTCCACCACGATGCTTGCGCCGGGATCAGGCGCGTGGGTCGAGCCGCAGTAATCGTCCGGTGGGGGTGACCAGGATCAGGCTTCGGTCCGGACCTTCGAGCACCGTCTTCAGCGGCAAGGTCGGGACACGAACGGCTGTCCGCCCGGTCTGCCGATCGACCAGGATCAACTGATTGGTGCCGTTCATCAGCACGTGGTTGCCGATTTCGGTGACGGGCAGTGCGTCGGTGTCGAGCCGCCACAGTTCCGCGCGGTCGGCGGCGTTGAGGGCGACCACGCCGCCGGTAGGCAGCGGGAGATAGAGGCGGTTGCCGAACACGGTCGGGCCGCGGGTCAGGGGTCGGGTGGCCATGAAGACCCAGCGTTCGCGGCCGTCGATGCGATTCAGGGCGTAGAGCTTCTGGTCCTGGCCGGCGACGAAGACGGCAAAGCTGTTGGCGGCGGGTGTGGCCGAGATCGGGCCAAAGGTCGGGTCCTTCCAGAGCATCCGGCCGGTGGCGGCCTGGATCATGGCGTAGAAGCCGTTGGCGTCTGTGACAAAGACGTTGTTGCCGACACCGATCGGCTGGGCCCTGATCTCAGACGTGAGTTGATATTGCCACTTGCTGAAGCCGGACTGGATGTCGTGGCCGAAGACCTTGCCGTCGAGGCCTCCGAAGACGGCGTACCGGTCGATCAGCACCGGGCTGGTGCCCACGATCGATTCGAGCTCGCTCACGTAACGCACGTCGCCGTTGTTCACGTCCAGGCTGAACAGTTGCTTTTCACTGTTGACGAGGATCACGTCGCCGTTGCGTTGCGGCGCAAAGAGCCTGTCAACGGGCTGACCGACGGGCCGGCGCCACAGGAGCGTGCCGTCGCGCACGGCGATGGCCGAAACGAGGTTCGAAGGCGCTTCGACCGTCACGATCAGGTCGCCGAGCACCGCGACATGGCGGATATGGTGCGTGCCGAGCGGGTTGATGGCGGTGGCCCACTGAATCGTGTAGCCCAAATGGGCGGCGTCGATCGACTCGATCGGCAGGCCCAGCTTTGCGCGGCCGAGCCGGCGGCGGGTTCCGGACGATTCACACCCCCAGACAACGATGAGGCTCAGCACGAGCAGCGAAGCGAACAGCCATTGTTTCATGGGGGACCAACTTCCTGGGGCGACGCGGGTCGGCCGTGCACACAGCAGACACGGGCGCGACCCCGAGGCGGGACAGGACCAAAGTATCGACCGCGCAGGTGGGTCGGTCAAGCCGGGCCATCCAGCGGCTGTAAGCCGGTACGTGTTTAGCTTGGTTGTGCGGTCACGGGCAGGAGTAGCCCCCGCCGCAAGGCGCCGGTGACGTCGCTTCGAAGGCGGACAAGAACCCCACCCTTGTAGGTAGGGCTATTGGTTTAGGTGGTGCTCATCGCAATACGTGTTTAGCCTGCCGCGGTCAGGGCGTCGCGCTTCTGGCCGATCAGTTTCAACAGGGCCTTGTGCGGGTCGGCGAACTTGGCGACGCCCTCGGCCATCAGCGTGTCTTCCAGGTGTTGAATGTCCACTTCACGGTCGATCTCGGCCAACACCTCGGCCGGCGGCATCCGGTCCACCTGGCGGGTGTAGGTCTTGCCCATCTGTTGGACCTGGTCGTTGGTGGCAGGGGGGTTGGTCTGGATGTCGGAACCGGCAAATGCCCGGACGTACTTGTCCGGCGGGTCGTCGGGCATCTTGGTGCCGGTGGAGGCAAAGATGATCTCCTGCTGGAGGGGCAGGTTTTTGTCAGGCCAGAACTTTTGGTTTTCGGCCCAGAGGCGTTTGACGTTGACGATGCCGACCAGGCCCTGGGCGGCGGGGCTGAGCTGGGGGACGTGTTTGGCGGTGTAAACGTCCACGCGTGAAACGAAGATGGAATAGACGCTCTTGAACTGGTCGAGGCTGGGCCGCCGCCGGGCGCCGCGCCAGACGTTTTCCCGTGCGATGCGGTACTGGCGATCGGAGAAGATCAGCGTGACGTTGAGGGTGACGCCGGCGGCGCACAGTTCTTCGAGCGCATCAAGTCCGGCGGGGGTCGCGGGCACCTTGATCATGCGGTTGCGATGACCGGCCGACCATTCCTTGCCCAACTCGATGTACCGGGCGACGCGCTGGTCATGCGGCGGGCCCAATTCAGGGTCCTCCAGCAGCGGGTCCAACTCGAAGCTGACATACCCGTCGTTGCCGTGAGTCTGCTCCCACACCGGCCTGAAGGCGTCCTGGGCCTTGCGGACCAGGTGGTCGGTCATGGCCCAGGCAATCGCCGGGTCGTCCAGGCCCTGGTCGATCAGCGTCGCCAGCAGATCGTCGAACCGGCCGGTCTTGATCAGGTCGGTGATGATAATCGGGTTGGACGTGGCGCCGGTGGCGCCCAGCGCACGGTTTGCGGTGACGAAGTCGGGGTCGATCGAATCGAGCCAGAGCTTGGTCCCGCAGTCGATGAGGGATCGCAGGGACGATGGTCTCATAGCCACATCCTTTCGATCATCCACGTCAAGTGGACGGTGCCGGCCCGGCGGCACAGCGATACCTATCTTACTTCTTATCGTCCAACTGCCGGGCAAGGTTGGCCGGTTTTGTGTCACATGTGAGCGGGCAGAGCGGTGGGTAGGGCCGCGGCCCGGTCTGCGAGCGTCAGCCCGGGAAAATCAGCGCAAGCAGAAGGATACCCAGCAGGATCGCCACCCCCCAGCCGGCGAGCATGACCCAGAACAGCGGTTGGGAAGCGAGGTCCGGCCTGGCGTCCAGCGAGACCTCCACCGGCTGCTCGGCGTCGCCTTCGAGGGTGGTCAGCGCCGCCAGATCAAACTTCTTGCGTGCCTGCAGCGGCGGTTCGCCGCGTGCCACGGCTTCGAGGTCTTCCAGCAAGTCGGCGGTGGTGTTGTACCGCTTGCCCGGTAACTTGGCCATGCACACCTCGATGATCTCTCCGATACCGGTGCTCAGCTCGGGGTTGAGGTGGTCCGGTGGGATGATCTCGTTCTTGAGGTGTTTGTGCATCACGGCCGAGGGGTTGGGTCCGTCGAAAGGGATCTGGCCGGTGACCATGTGGTAGAGCGTGGCGCCGAGGCTGTAGATGTCGGCGCGGAAGTCCACGTCGATCTCGCCGCGGATCTGCTCGGGTGAGATGTAGTACGGGGTGCCGTAGGCCTTGCCCGCCTCGGCTTCGGCCGCTTCAACATCGGAGACGGCGCGTGCCAGGCCCATGTCGGCGAGCTTGGCCTTGCCGCCGTCCTTGGCCAACATGATGTTCTTGGGCTTGACGTCGCGGTGGATGAAGCCTGCCTGGTGGGAATGGTCCAGCGCGCGGGCGATCTGGATGATAATCTTCAGCGCGTCTGATTCGCTGTACCGGCCGTGCTCGACGATGTCGTCGAAGACCGTCCGGCCCTCGACGAACTCCATGACGAAAAAGTGAGTATCGCCGGACTTCCCGACGTCGATGGCCTGGACGATGTTGGGATGGTTAAGCTTGGCGGCGGCTTTGCCCTCGGCGTAGAACCGATCGACGAATTGTTGGTTGTTGGTGTACTTGCGCGGCAGGATCTTGATCGCCACGGGCCGATCGAGGCTCAACTGCCTGGCCTTGTAGACGGTGGCCATCGCCCCGGCGCCGATGCGTTCAAGCATCTTGAATCCGGGGATCTGATGGCCGCGATCCTGCTCTTCGAGCTGTGGACGGAGGCGGTCCACCTGCCGCTGGGTCACGACGCCTTTTTCGATCAACACGGCAGCGAGGCTGTGCTGGCTGGGGTCACCGTCGGCCGCGAACTGGCGCTGCGTTTCAAGGCATTGCTGGACCTCCTCGGCCGTCGCCAAACCCTGTTCAACGACGAGCCGGCCCAGTACTGTATCGAGATTGTTCTTGGTGACTTCCGCCATATCGCCTTATGATGAACACGGCGATGCTCGCCGCGCAGAGCCTCAACAGTCTTGAAGTGAAAGCGACCGCTCGAAGTCCGCAGTGACATTAAGACCGGCAACCACTTTTGTCAACTGCCGTTAGGTCTGCCGCCGCCGGCCAAGGCGGCGGGTTGCGACCTCGCCGGCCCGCTGGCGTCACGGTGGCCGACAACGCTAGAATGTGTCGCACGGCCGCGGATGGTGCGGTCTTTCAGAATCGGACAGGTATGTTGCTGCTAACCCAGACCGACAGGACAATCCGAGCACATCTGGCCGACCAACTGGCCGACGTGGAAAGCCGGTTTGCCACTGAGCTGATCAGTGACCTGCCGTGCGTGAACAGCCTGGTGACGCACGTCGAACGGTACCGGGGGAAGATGCTCAGGCCCACGCTGGTGCTGGTCTCGGGCCTGGCCACTGCTGAGGCCCCCGGTCGGCCAAGCGAGCCGCATCGCGTGTTGGCCACTGTGGTCGAGATGGTGCATGTGGCCACGCTGGTGCACGACGACGTGCTCGACGAGGCCACGATCCGCCGACGCGGCGACACCGTCAATCGCCTCAATGGCAATGAGGTGGCGGTGATGCTCGGCGATTACCTGATCAGTCACGCCTACCACCTGTGTTCGAGCCTGGGAAACCCGACGGTCAGCCGGATCATCGCCGACGCCACGAACACCGTCTGTGAAGGCGAGTTGCTCCAGCTGGACAACCGCGACAACTGGAACCTGGATGAGCGGACCTATTTCGAGATCATCCGCCGCAAGACGGCTAGCCTCTGCGGCACCTGCTGCAAGCTCGCGGTGATGCTCAACGACTCGCCCGACACCGTCGCTGACGCCCTGTACGACTACGGCGAGAAACTGGGGATCGCTTTCCAAATCGTTGATGACCTGCTCGATCTGATCGGCAGCGAAGACACGGTGGGCAAGACACTGGGTCGCGACCTGCAAAAGGGCAAGCTGACCCTCCCGCTGATCCATCACCTGACCAGTGCCGATGCACCTCGGCGCGAGAAGTTGCACACGCTGCTGCGAGATCACGCCGGGTCGGTCCGTGGCGATGGTGACGGGCCCGACAACGGCCGTGCCTTGGCGATCCGCGACCTGTTGAGCACCAGCGGGTCGGTCGGGTATGCCCGGGACCGGGCCGCTCGCCTGGTTAATCTGGCCAAGGCCGCCTTGGAGAACCTGGCGGATGGTCCGGCCCGCACGCTGCTCGCCGACGTTGCCGACGCGGTGCTCACCCGCAAATATTAGCCCGACCGGCGCGGCGGCCACGCCAATTGCAATTCGCCTATCTTCACCCGTAACCCCTTATTTGTATTGACAAAACGTCGGGTCTCTCGATACAAATACCGACCGCGCGCGGTCGGCCCAATTCGATGGGCAGAGACAGCCGATGCCACACGATCGTCCACGCATCCTGATTCTGGGCGGCCAAGTGAGCCGAAACCACCCGGTGACCCAGGTCCTGGGCCAGCTTTTTCATGTCGATTTCTTCGAGGGCATGGACCAGGCGATGGCCGCGCTGCGGAATCACAACTACCAGGCCGTCTTTGCCGACACGGGCGATTTCCTGCCGCTTGAGCGTGGCCTGGTCGGCGAGAAAGCCAGCCTGGTGCTCAACACGATCGGCGAGGGGGTGTGCATTGTCGATGCCGACGGGCGGATGAGCTGGTCCAACAAGCGGATGCGGGGCTTCAAGCCCGAGGTGGTCGAGCACGTCAAACAGGTCTGCCTCCAGGCCCGGCGGATCTTCTGTGCGCGGGCATCCGGCGGGACCGACCCGGCCACCCTGCGGAGCAAGAAGTTCACGTTCCAGGAGCAGAACCACTACTTCGAGCTGATGACCTCGCCGGTGCTGGATGAGGCCGGCGAGATCCGGCAGATCGCGGCGGTGGTCTGGGACACGACGGCCGGTCGGCGGCTGCAACAAAAGATGGACGCGATCGACGCCGCCGGCCGCGAACTGGCACGGATCGAGGGCGATGTGATCGCCAAACTGTCCCCCGGTCAACGGCTCAAGCTGCTGCAGGAAAAGATCATCAAGTACTCCAAAGACCTGATGAACTTTGACCACTTTGCCATTCGCCTGCTCAACAAGCGGACCAACCAACTCGAGATCGTGATCGCCGAAGGTCTGCCCGCCGAGGCGCTGCAGATCGACCTCTACGCCGAGCCGGAGGGCAACGGGATCAGCGGGTACGTCGCTGCCACCGGTCGAAGCTATATCTGCCACGACGTGGAGAAGGACCCGCGGTACGTGCTCGGGCTAACGCACGGCAAGAGTTCGCTAACCGTCCCGCTGAAGCTGTTCGACAGTGTCGTGGGGATTTACAACGTCGAGTCCGAATCGGTCGGGGCGTTCAGCGAGGACGACCGTCAGTTCGCCGAGATCTTCGGCCGATACGTCGCCCTAACGCTGCACATCCTGGACCTGCTCGTGGTCGAGCGCTACACGATCAGCGGCCAGATCACCGACAGCGTCGTGCACGAGATGGCCCAACCGCTCAACGACATCAACACCGAAGCCCAGTCGCTGATGGAGGAGTACATCGGGGACGACACGATGCGCGGACGGCTCAATGCCATTGTCGATCATGTCGAGTCGATCCGCTCAACGATCCGAGACGTGGCCGCCGGCCCTAAGACAATTATTGGCTATGACCAGGAACAACAGGACCAGACCGACACCACCCTGGCCGGCAAGCGCGTGTTAATCGCCGACGACGAGGTCAACATCCGCAGGACCATCGGCGACATCCTGGCCAAACACGGCTGCATCTGCGAAGTGTGCAAGGACGGCTACGAGGCCTTGAGCCTCATTGAGCAGCAGGCGTTTGACCTGATCATCTCCGACATCAAGATGCCGTACCGCAACGGCTATGAAATCTTCGCCGCCGCACGCCGACTCCGCGAGGACGTGCCGGTGTTGCTGATCACCGGCTTCGGCTACGACCCGCACCATTCGATCGTCCGCGCCAGTCAGGAGGGCCTCTCGAGCGTCCTGTTCAAGCCATTTAAGGTTGAGCAGTTGCTCGAGGAAGTGCACAAGGCCCTGGGCGTGCCCGTTGCGTCTGCCGACTCTGTGCCCGACCCGGCGCCGGCCAATCCCCGGCCCCCCGACGCCTCCTGATGGCTGAGCCCACCACCGGCTCTGGGTCCGCCCGGCAGCGTGTGGCCGAGGCGCTGCGAACCGCCGCCCACCGTTTCCCCGACCTGCCGCCGACCACGCTGGACGTGGCCGCTCTGGACCGGCGCGACGCACGGCTGGCCCTGGCCATCCACCGCACCGTCTTGCAGCGCTGGATCACGCTGGAATATCTGCTCGACCGTCACCTGCGTCAGCCGATGCACCAGCTCGAACCGGCGCTGCGAGCCGTGCTGCTGTCAGCCGCCGCACAACTGCTGTTCATGGACCGGCTGCCCACCCACGCCGTGGTCAACGAGTCGGTCAACCTCGCCGGCCGCATGGTCCGACCCGGCGCGGCCGGCCTGGTCAACGCCGTGTTGCGACGCCTGGCCGAACAGGTCGTCCAAGCCGCCCACGATCAGCCCTGGGTCGCGGCCCGGGATCGACTGCCACTGGACGACGGCTGCGTCGTGTTGCGCGACCCATGCCTGCCCGATCCGGGCAACTTCGTCGAGCACCTGGCCGTCGCCACGAGCCACCCGGCCGAGCTGGTCAAGCAATGGAGCCAGACCTTTGGGCCCGACACCACCACCACGATCTGCCAGCACGGCGTCGTGTGCCCGCCGACGATCGTAGCCGTCGAACCCGATTTCCATGCCCAGGCCAGCGAAGACTGGCACTCGCACGCTCAACCGGGATTCATTGTTTGGCAGGGGCCGCACGATCGGCTCGCCGCGTTCTGCCAGTCCCCGCCGGTTCGCCGCGTGCAGGACCCAGCCTCGGCCGAGCCGGTGCAGGCCACTGGGCACCTGTCACCGGGTGGTGTCATCGATTACTGCGCCGGCAGGGGCACCAAGACGCGGCAACTGGCCGCGCTGCACCCGGACGCTCGGATCGTTGCCACCGACACGGACCGCAACCGCCTGTGCGACCTCCGCGCGGCCTGTGCCGCCTGTCCAAATGTGACCGTGGTCGAGCCCGAAAAGATGGCCGGCGCGCTCGTGGACCGGCCTGTTGACCTGCTCGTGCTGGACGTGCCGTGCTCCAACACCGCGGTGCTCGCCCGCCGGCCCGAGGCCCGCTACCGGTTCAGTGCGGCCACGATCGAGTCACTGGCCGAGCTTCAGCGGGCGATCATCGAACAGACCATCCACCTGCTGCACCCCGGCGGCCACCTGCTCTATTCGACGTGCAGCCTGGAGCCGGCCGAGAACCATGAGCAGGTCGAATGGATCCGGCGGCAGTTCGCTGCCCAACTGGTCCACCAGTCCCTGACGACGCCGTCCGGAACGAGCACGAGTTACCACGACGGCAGCTACCATGCGCTGTTGCGGATGAATTGACACCGATCACAGTTGAAAACGCCACCACCGCGAGCCAGCTCGTCCCCGAGCCCGGCCGGGACCGAGGACGGCCCGGCTCGCTTGCCGGGGCGCCACATCGCGCACGGTTGTGAAGATCAAGAGTCGATCAGATGCGGCTTGGCAAATGGGTCTTTGCGCTGGGCGAGCAGGGCGGCCAACAGGGCCTCACGGCGGTAGGGCACCATCTGTTCAAGCACGCCGGCGAAACGGGTCCAACACCCACCGACGAACCGCCTTCGGGTCCATCCGGCCAGCGTGATCAGCCGCCCGTGCTCCGCCGCGACCCTTGCCAGTTTCAAGCTGAACATCGCGCGCAGCCGCAGACGCCGCAGGTTCCGACGCACAAAGTTGAAGTCGGCGAACTCCATGGTCAGTCGCTCGGCGAGAAAGGCGACATGGGCTCGCTTGTCGCGGATCACGCCCGCACACACACCCCGCAGCGAGTCGTCGTCGGTCGCGTCGCGCACCACGCGGAACACGGCCACGTCGATCAGGGCCGCCAGCAGCAGCGCCGACAGCTCATACCGCACGCCCAGCAGCCGGCCGCCGCGAAGGAACAACCCCGATCGCCGCACCGGCTGATCCGCGGCACCCAACCGCTCAAGCACCCGCCCGATGATCTGGCGGTGGTACTTTCGTTCGGCGACGAACAGCCGCAGCGATTGGACAAACGCCGGGTCGTGACTGTATTTGGTCACCGCCCGGCCGATGAGCCACGGCCGTCCCGCCGTTTGGGCGCCGGCACAGTGCCTCAGCCACGTGACGGTGGCGCTGAGGCTCGGCCGGCCAAGCCGCACCGGGCCGTCCCACGCTACCGGCGGCCGTTCATGGCGGTTGTGCAGAAAGTGGCACAACCAATACCGACTTCGGCTCCATTCGTCACGTTCCATCGAAAGGCGATCCCTCCAATTGGTTAAATCCTAGGTCGAAACATCGGCCGGATCACAAAATCGGCGTTAGAATGTGCCGGCCGCATTCGCCGGTGGTTCGCCGCCCGCCGCCGGATGTTTGCCGTGTGCCCGCCGATCGGCACAATGAGGCCGATGCCGCCAAAGGAGCAGCCATGGACGTGCGAATGGAGCTGGCACGCATCCTGATCCGCGAGACCGACGATACCCATGTCGTTGAGCTGCGTGAGGCCGACGGAGAGCGCGTCTTCCCGATCGTGATCGGCCTGCATGAAGCGGCGGCGATCGAGCGGCGGCTGATGGGCCAGCGGCCCCCACGGCCCCAGACCCACGAGCTGCTGGCCAGCATCATCGAGCACCTGGGCTGCTCAATCGACCGCGTCCTGATCAACGACCTGCGTGACCACACCTTCTTCGCCCGGCTGATCCTGCGCCGGGGCAACAGCGAGGAGGTGGACATCGACTCGCGCCCCAGTGACGCGATCGCCCTGGGCGTGGCCAACGACGTACCGATCTACGTCGCCGAGCACGTCCTGGACGAGGTCTGCCAGTCCGAGTAGCGCCAGCCGGCCCGTTCACGAACCCGGCCATCGCCGGGGCGGGGGCCGGCCCGGCTGGGGGGGGTACCCACCGTGACAAGTCCTTGTTTGACACTCTTTCGATATTGCCTACACTAGCTGGTCTTACCTGTTGCGGGACCAGACGATGGCCGAAGGCAAGATTCGCATCCGGATGGAGGCCTACGACCACCAGGCCTTGGACGCGTCGGCACGGGAGATCGTGGACCATGCCAAACGCACCAACGCCAAGGTCGCCGGCCCGATCCCGCTGCCGACACGGATAGAACGGTACACGGTGCTGCGCAGCCCGCACATCGACAAGAAAAGCCGTGAGCAGTTTGAGATCCGCACGCACAAGCGGATCATTGACATCAAGGACCCCAACGCCCGCACGGTCGAGGCCCTGAACCGCCTGGTCGTGCCCGCCGGCGTGTTTGTGAAGATCAAGGCGTGACCCCGGAGTCGCGCCCGGCCGCGTCGCGGCCCGTTTTGCGGTCGGCCCGAACGGGCACCGGCCGGTGACCCTGAATCAATCAGGGGACGCGATCCTCTGGCTGCGAGCCACGATCCCCCGAGCGTCGGCGGTGAAGCCGGCCGGGCCCCTGGGAGGTTTTACCGATGCCCGCGATGTTGCTGGGACGAAAGATCGGCATGACCCGGCTCTTTGACGAGTCGGGCCGGAACGTGCCGGTGACGGTGATCCAGGCTGGCCCGTGTTTCGTCAGCCAGATCAAGACCACCGACACCGACGGCTACGACGCGGTGCAACTGGCGTTTGAGGACCTCAAGGCGCGTAACTCGACCATCCCGGTGATCGGCCACGACGCCAAGGCCGGCCTTGGGCCCAAGCGGATGCACCGTGAGTACCGCGCCACGGGCGACGAGGTCGCCGCCCTCGAGCCCGGCCAGAGGCTCACGATCAACGTGTTCGACGAGATCCGGTTCGTGGACGTGATCGGCACGAGTAAGGGCAAAGGCTTCGCCGGCGTGATGAAACGGTGGGGATTTAAGGGGTTTCCCGCCAGCCACGGCACCGAGCGGAAGCACCGCGCACCGGGGTCGATCGGCGGACGAGCGGCTAACCTCGGCACCGGCAAGCCCAAGAAGGGCATCCGGATGGGCGGGCACATGGGTCACCGGCGAGTCACTGCCCGCAGTCTGGAAGTCATTGCCCGCGACCCGCAGAACAACCTGATGATGGTCAAGGGCCCGGTGCCCGGGGCCAATAAGTCAATCGTCCTGATACGGGAGGCCACACGGCTTTACAAGAGAAAGGCCA
>JAZGCX010000209.1:0-5987 GCA_036477175.1 Phycisphaeraceae bacterium | reverse complement strand
GGGGCGGTTTGATCGTGATCGTTGTTATGCCGGAATCGCTTCATATCGAAACGTTTTGCCTCGGCGACTGGATGACCAACTGTTTCGTGGTCCACGCCGCGGCGCAGGCTGGGGCGTGCTGGATCGTGGACGCGGGGGCTTCACCGCAGGCCATGTTGGATTACATCCGGCAAAAGTCATTGCAGCCGCAGCAGGTGCTGCTCACCCACGCGCACCTGGACCACATTGCGGGTCTGCACGCGATTCGGGCGCTCTGGCCGGACATCCCGATCCTGATCCACAAGGCCGAGCGCGAGTTTCTGACCGACCCGATGCTGAACCTGTCGGTCATGCTCGATCAGCCGATCGTCGCGCCGCAGGCGACGGACTTTCTCGAACACGGCCAAACGTTGAAACTGGACGGGGTGCGGTTTGAAGTGCGTCACACCCCCGGGCACAGCCCCGGCGGCGTCACGCTGTACCAGCAGCAGACAGCGACGGCCATTGTCGGCGACACACTGTTTGCCGGCTCCATCGGCCGATACGATTTTCCCACCTCGAACGGCCCGCTGCTGATCGAAAGTATCCAGGCGCAGTTGATGACACTGCCGGACCCGACCCGTGTGTTACCCGGGCATGGACCGGAGACCACCATCGGGCAGGAACGGGTCACCAATCCGTACCTTCAGGAACTGCCGCTGGACCTGCGCGAGCAGGCGTGAACCACGCCGCTACTCGCCGACATCGAACGTGGCCACGACCGGGGCGTGGTCGGAGCCTTTGAGCAGGGCTTCGTCGGTGATCACTTTCGCCGAGTCGGGCACCACGTGTTTGGCCAGGGCGGGTGTGGCCAGGATGTAATCAATTCGGTTGCGGTACGGCTCGTTGAGGTAGGTATTGGCTTGCGTGTTGGGGTGCAGGTCGATCAACGGCGCGTTGTTTTTCAGAAGTCTGGCCAGCGGGGCGCTGTCGGCGGTGTCATTGAAGTCACCGACGATCACAGCCCGGGCGTCGGGGTCGTCTGCAAGCAGCTTGTCGAAGATCTTTCGCACCTCGATCGCCTCGGCCAGACGCCAGTTGGCGGACTGGGGATCACCTTCGGTGGTGCGCTTGCTCTTGAAGTGGACGATGAACAGGTCCAGTGTTTGCTGGTCGTCCAGTTGCAGTGTCACCTGCACCAGGTCTCGCGCAAACTTCCAGGTCTTGTCGCTGCCTTCGAGGGTCAACCGGCGGTGCCGGTAGCTGGTCATGCTGGCGATGGGCACGCGGCTGATGATGCCGTTGGTGATCCCCCGATGCGAGTTGCTCGGCCCGGCGGCGATGTACGTGTACCCCATGTCCGGCAGGAACTCTTCCACCAGCGCGTGCAGCAACTGTACGTTCTCCAGTTCCTGGAACGCCACCACGTCGGCGTTCATCTGGCGAATGAGCGCGGCGACCTGTTCGATTTCCCGCCGTGGTTTTACCCGCGTGCCCTCGTCCTCGGTATAGGGGTTGTCGAAGACGTCGAACATATTCAGGATGTTGTACGTCGCGATGGTCAGCTTGCCCGTTTCGGCAGGCTGAGCGTGGACAATCGTCGCGCGGCCCAATACGGCCAGTACAACGATCATCAATACACAGCGGCCCATTGCGATAAGGTGTCTTTGATTCATGGGTGCCTCCTTTTCCTGTAAGCACTTGTCTGATTAATCATCGGGTCTGGACTTTCAGGTGTAGTTCACGCAATTGTGCTTCGTCCACGGGTGAGGGTGCATCGGTCAGCAGGTCCGCACCGGTCTGCGTCTTTGGAAAGGCGATCACGTCGCGGATGTTGGTTGTGCCGGTCAGCAGCATGATAATCCGGTCCAGGCCCAGCGCGATGCCGCCGTGCGGTGGCGCGCCAAACCTCAGCGCATCCAGCAGGAAGCCGAATTTGTCACGTGCCGCCTGCTCATCGATGCCCAGCAGCTTGAAGACGCGGTGTTGCACGTCGGGCCGGTGGATACGGATCGACCCGCCGCCCAGCTCCGAGCCGTTGCACACGATATCGTACGCCCTGGAACACACCGACGCCGGATCAGTTTCGAGCTTGTCAAGCTCGTCGTCCGCCGGCGATGTAAACGGGTGATGCAGGCTGTCCCAGCGTTTTTCGTCGCCGTTCCACTCGACCAGCGGGAAATCGACGACCCACAGCCACTGCCAGTCGCCGTCGCGGATCATGTCAAGGTCCCTGGCGAGTCTGACCCGCAGCTCACCGAGCACGCGATGCACCACGGTCGGACGTTGGGCGACGCCAAAGCACAGCAGGTCGCCGTCGTGCGCCTCGGTCCGCTGGATCAGCTCGCCGGCGATCGGTTCGAGGAACTTGGCGATGCCGGTGGCGAGCTTGCCGGCTTCGACCTTGGTCACCGGCAGGCCGCCTGCGCCGAACTGCTTGACCCACTCGGCCAGGTCGTCGGTCTGCTTGCGGGTCATCGCTCCGCCGCCGGGTACGCGGATCACCTTCACCACGCCGCCGCCGCTCAGGGCGCTGGTGAACACGCGGAACTCGGTCTTATTCGCCAGGTCGCCGACGTCGATCAGTTCCAGGCCGAAGCGCAGGTCGGGCCGATCGCTGCCGTAACGGCCGATCGCTTCGTCGTAGGGGATTCGCCGAATCGGGGGGATGTCGATGTCGAGAACCTGTTTCCAGATTCGCCGCAGCAGGCCCTCAACGACGTTCATCACGTCCTGTTCTTCGATGAAGCTCATCTCCAGGTCGATCTGGGTGAACTCCGCCTGGCGGTCAGCACGGGGGTCCTCGTCGCGGAAGCACCTGACGATCTGGAGGTACTTGTCCACCCCCGAGGCCATCAGCACCTGCTTGAAAAGCTGCGGGCTCTGCGGCAGGGCGTAGAAGCGGCCCGGTTGAAGCCGGCTGGGCACCAGAAAATCCCGCGCGCCCTCGGGGGTGCTGCGGCACAGGAACGGCGTTTCGATCTCGTAGAAGCCGAGCTCATCGAAGTAGTCACGTACGATTTTCGTCACACGGTGGCGGGTCCTGAGCACCTGCTGAAGGCGTGGACGGCGAAGGTCGATGTACCGGTGCTTGAGCCGAACCTCTTCGCCCACGTTAGCAGCCTCGTCAGGCGTGAACGGCGGCGTCTGGGTCTTGTTGAGGACCTCGACGGCGGACGCTTCGACCTCGATCCGGCCGGTCGCCAGCTTCGGGTTCGCCATTCCCTGCGCGCGGGGGACACAGGTGCCCTCGACCCAGACCACGTCCTCGTTGCGGAGCTTGTCAGCCAGGGCGTGGGCCTCGGCGTGTTCGGGGTGGAAGACGATCTGCGTGAGCCCGGCACGGTCCCGCAGGTCGATGAAGATCACGCCGCCGTGGTCCCGGTAGCTGTTGACCCAGCCGGCTACGCTCACCCGCTGGCCGTCGTGGTCGATCCGCAGGGTCCCGCAGTCGTGAGTGCGGGCGCGGCGGCAAGTGGAAGTTCTGATGGAAGTTTCAGTTGTGTCCATGCGGCGTGTCGCTGGTCTGGGGGCAGCAAAGGCGGCTGATGATAACAGCAGCACCGGTAAGGCTCCATCCACAATGGATCGGGGTCGGCGAGGGGCCGGGCTTCGGGATAGACTACCGCCATGTTTACCGGCATTGTCCAGGCTCGGGGCCGTATTGAGGCGGTTGAGCGCAATCCGTTCGGCGTGAGGCTGGTGATCGATCGCAGGGGTTGGCAGCCGCAAGGGGGGTATGAACCGGCCCCCGGCGATTCGATCAGTATCAGCGGGGTGTGTCTAACGGTGGTGGAGGCGACCGGTCAGACGCTGGGCTTTGACGTGATCGCCGAGACGCTCGACAAGACGACGCTGGGCGAGCTGACGCCGGGCAGTGAGGTCAACCTCGAGCCGGCGGTGTTGGCCAACCAGCCGCTGGGCGGGCACTTTGTGCAGGGGCACGTGGACGGCGTGGGGCGGGTAACGCAAGTGTACAGCGGCTCCGATGAGTGGCGGGTAACGGTCGAGCCGCCGGCGGAATTGGCCCAGTACATCGTGCCGAAAGGGTCCGTGGCGATCGACGGGGTGAGCCTGACCGTCGCGGCAGTGGGCGACGGGGCTGGTGGTGGGGCAGTGGATTTCCAGGTCGCCCTGATCCCGACGACGCTAGAACTAACGACGCTCGGCCGAGTCAACGAGGGCCAGCGAGTTAATCTCGAGACCGACATTATCAGCAAGACCATCGTGCATTACCTTCGCTATCTTGGCAGCGACGAGAAACCAACTGTGACAATCGAGGCCCTTCGTCATGCGGGGTTCGTGACTTAAATGGGTTGTCGCAATTGTGACAGAGGTAGCACGGTCTGCTGATAGTTTAGCCGCCGGGGTTACACATCAAGCCGTATCGTGCGCCCCTGTGAGATTTGCGGTAAGGCATTTAGCGATCGCATGTCAACAGGCGCGGTCGGCAGCGGTGCATGTTCCCGTTGTCCAAGACGCGTTTTCGCGAACACGAAACAAAGTGGTCAGCCTACGCATGTGGATAACCGGGCGGGTGAGCGACTAGCGTGCTCGACCGGCACAAAAAGCGAAATTTTTTCGCTCCGATAACATTCCCCCATTACCCTGCTTACAAAATACGATCAAAAAAATCCCCCCAAATCTGGGGTATTGCCCCTTGTACACCCAATATATAGTGGTAGGATGGATCGTTGGACTCCTCAGCGGGTAGGCTGAGGCGCTGGTGGCCGCAATCGGTGAATCCGCGGCCACTTCCGGAGGGGTGGGGAGGGTCGCACTCGGTGCGGGGATAGGTCGCGAGCGTTCGGTCGTGGCCGGTCTGGGGCTGATTCGGGGGCGTTGGGCTTCGGCGACTTTGTCAACAGATCAGGGGAAGCAATTGTGGCAGTCCTGTGCGACACCCAAATCCGGGAGTTGGTGCCTATCGAGCCGTTCGCGCAGAGCGTCAAAGGCGAGGGCAAGGTTTCGTTCGGCGTCTCAAGCTACGGCTACGACGTCCGCGTCGGCCCGGTATTTAAGGTCTTCGCTAATGTCGCGCCGCACGGCGGCCAGGCGGTGATCGATCCGAAAGATTTCGGCGACGATTCGTTCGTCACCATTGACACCCGCCAAACGGGCAAGGATCACATCGTCATCCCGCCCAACAGCTTTGCGTTGGCTGAGACGGTCGAAGTCTTCGACATCCCGCGCGACCTGATGGTGATCTGCGTCGGCAAGAGCACCTACGCCCGTTGCGGCCTGATCGTTAACGTCACCCCGCTGGAGCCCGAATGGCGCGGCAAGGTGACGCTGGAGATCTCCAACACGACACCGCTGCCGGGCAAGATATACGCCAACGAAGGCATCGCTCAAATGATCTTCCTCAAAGCCGACCGCACCTGCGCGGTCAGCTACGCGGACAAGAAAGGCAAATACCAGGACCAAGCAGGGCTCACCCTGCCGAAAGTGAACTAAATAATAACGCGACGACACATTTAGCCCCGGGTCAGTGGCCCGGGGCATGCCCACGGCGACTCGCCGGGGGCTAAATGAAACGGCCGCCCGGGATTATGCGGATAGCAGGACATTTATTTCGCCGGTATGGATGCTGGCGGACTCATTTTGATGCGTTTCGTTCGGAAGGGCTCGGTACAACATGAGGATTACCCGCAGGTTTACGGACGCAGGCAAGGACGCCTTCGATTCCGTGAAGTGGACCAGGCGATCGAGCAAGATCTCGAACCTTGACGGCTCGGTCGTGTTCGAGATGCACGACGCGGAGGTACCCGAGTCGTGGTCGCAACTGGCGACCGACATCATGGTGAGCAAGTATTTCCGCAAGGCGGGGGTGCCTCAAGTGGCCGATGACGGCAAGCCGCTGCTGGACGGCAACGGCAAGGCAACGACCGGGCCGGAGCGATCGGTCAGGCAGGTGATCCACCGGTTGGCGGGCTGTTGGCGGCACTGGGGTGAGCAACACGGCTACTTCAGCACGGCCCAGGACGCCCAGGCGTTCTACGACGAGACGGCCTACATGATGCTGCACC
>JAZGCX010000208.1:0-6462 GCA_036477175.1 Phycisphaeraceae bacterium | reverse complement strand
GCCGAGCCTCGTCCCGCGCGTTGACCTGGTGCATCTCGATCCGCGTCTGATACTCCGACGCCAGCATCCGCACGAGTTCCCGGAAATCCACCCACTGATCGGCGGTGTAGTGAAAGATGATCCGCTCGCCGCCGAGCAGCAACTCCACCTCGACCATTTTCATCGGCAGGTTCAGCTCGTCGATCAGTGATCTGGCGAACTTGATGATCTCGGGCTTGCGGCGGTCGAGTTGCGATTGCTCGTTCAGGTCGTCGATCGTTGCGACGCGCAGGACCTTTCCCTGATTGGTAAACGGGTAATCCTTGCCGCCGCTATTCTCGATGAACTCGAGCATCTGCTTTCGGGTAATGCTCTTGCCGCAGCCGGCATTGGCGCAGGTGGTCGTGAGCATCTCGCCGAGTTCGATGCCCCGCGGCGTGCGGATCACCAGCTTCGAGCCGCAGCCGAGTTTGACCTGACCGTCATACGGCAGCTCCGCGACCAGCTTCATGTAGCCGTAACGGACCACGATCGACTTGGGCGGCTCAAGATTCTCGTAAACCTTGCGGTCCTCTTCCTCGAGCATCACCGGCAGAGGCACAATGGTTCCGGGCATAAAAGGGCACTCCGTGTGGCATACGAAAACGCGGCACCGGGTGTGCGCGGTCACGCCGGTTCAGCCAATCGGCCAACCGGCCCGCGAGGCCGTACACGTCCGGATGTCGTCGGGTCACTTGCATTATGCATCCCGCCGTCGGCCCGACACCGCCAGCGGGGTCCAAACACGGAGTTAAGAGTGGGCTTTTATGGTACGGCAGGACGCCCGATCCGCAACCCTGCAAAGCGGCATTGCGACAAATTGGGTCGTTTTGCCTGCCGAGCAGGTCACATCTGTTCGTTTTGGGTCGCCCGACAGGGCCACACCATGCAGCCCTGTTACCACGTCATAGGGTATAATTGGAGCCGAACCGGTTTGATCCAGTGGAGTTTTGTCCTATCAAGGGGCCGAACCATGCTGAAGATAAAGATTGCCTCGAGTTGCCGGTCTGTGGGTCTTGCCGCGGTGGTCCTGCTGATTGCTGTGGCAGCACACGGTGCCGTAAGGGTCGGTGACACGCCCAAGCTGAATTTCAAAACCATTGACAACCAGGCGGTCACCCCCGAGATGCTCGAAGGCCGGATCGTCGTGCTGGATTTCTGGGCGACGTGGTGCGGACCGTGCGTCAAAGAAATCCCGCACATGATCAAACTGAACAAGTCATACGGCCAAAAGGGTGTGCAGATTATCAGTATCAGCCTCGACAGCGACCGCAACAAGCTGTCGTCGTTCGTCAAGGCCAGGCGCATGGATTGGGTCCACGTGTTTGACGGTCGGGGCGGCCCCCTGGCCAAGCGGTTTGGTGTCCGCGGCATTCCAAGCGTGTTTATCCTGTCGCCGGAAGGAAAGGTGCTTTGGACGGGGCATCCGGCGGCGATCGATAAGCCGTTGGCCGACGCGTTCAAGAATCATCCACCGGCGCCGCCCGAGTCGTCGGCCTCGGCCAAGCGCGCCGAAGCGCTGGCGAAACTCAAGCAGGCCAGGGGGGCCATCACCGTGGACAACGACTATGAGCGGGCGCTGACGTTGCTGGCGGAAGTGCCCGAAGACGACCTGTGCGATCCGCGGGTGGCGGTTTACGCCCGGACCCTGGCAATGAAGCTGGATGTGCCTGAGGCGTCCGAGGCGCTGGGTGCCCATCCGGCAATCGCGCGCAAGCTGGGGGCGATCAAGGCGGGCCTGCACGTGGCCAAGGCGAAGCTCGGTGCGGCCGACAAGGCCCATGCGCAGGGGAATCACCCCATGGCGTATCGGCTGTACGTGGCCGTCGCCCAACGCGCCGCGGCGACGGAACTCGGTGACACCGCCGCCAGGCAGGCGGCCGACTACGAAGCCGACGAACAGGTTCAGCCCAGGCTGAAAAACGTCAAGATTGATCATCAGACCATCGCCCTGCTGGCGATCGCTCAGCACCACCAGGAAGCCGGCCGAATCGAGTTGGCCAGGCAGCGGTTCGAGCAGGTGGTGAACGGCGACTCGGATTCCCCCCAGGCCGCGGAGGCCAGCCAGGCGCTGGAAGCGCTGGAGTAATCCGGATGGTTCACGCAGAGTCGCAGAGCCGCAGGGAAGTTAAATACGCATCCAGATTAAAAACAGCGCGTTGTTCGAGTTGAGCACCGCATGTCAATGCGGTGTTGGCCAACGCGCTGATTCGAAGTGGGACCCGTATTATTCCCGGGCGAGGCCCGGCGTGCCGGTTCCGGTGGCCTCGGCGACACCGCCTGCGATGGCGGCTTCCTGACGCAGGCGGATGCGTTCGTGACTCTGTTCGTCGAGCTCGACAGAGCGTCTCTTCAGTTCGTTTTCGGCCAGGTCAAAGTAGAGCATTTCATTGCGCCTGCGGGCCAACGCGTCGGTGCCGCGGATGCTCACCAGATCGACGACGACCGAACCGACGGACAGGTCCAAAGTCCTCGACTGGCCCTCGAAGTCAAGCGTGATCGGTTGGCCAATCGGGTCGCCGGGCTCGACATCAAAGTGTTCGTTGACCGGTCGGCCGTTGAATATGTACCAGACCTCGATGGTGGCGCGGTGCTGGTCCGCGTTGGCGTGGACGAGGAAGAACCTGCGTACGGGCGGGACCTGGACCTCGACCCACTGGCTGGTATCGGATTCGAGTCCGAGCCGGTTGGCGTACTGGTCGCGTTGCTGGTCGTTGAGTTGGGCGTCGCGTTTGAACAGGGGGTTGAGCAGGCTGACCACGATGCGGTAGCGGTAGGTCGTGCCGGGTCGAGCGCTAAGGTCGTGTGCCCAGACGGTCATCTGTTCCGGGCTGGTGTCTTCGTCTTCAATGGACGGGGTGTCGGCGGATTGCCGACGATCATACAGCAGGTCCATGGTGTCTCGATCTGCGAACGTGGGTTCGTCGTAATCGTCGTAGCCGGCACCGGGCACGTCCCGCGCGGGGCCGTCCAGACGCCCGCCCGGGGTGGCGTCTTCGTTGCCCATGAGTTCGTTGGCGCGAGCGATCGCCTGCTGCAATCTCTGCTTGAACTCTGTGAGCTTATCGGTCTGGGTTGGGGCCCGATCGGCGCGGGGAGCGGGCCGACGATCGCGGCGCCCAGAATCGCCGTCTCTCTGCTGGGGTGGGGTTCTGCTCTGAGGCTGGACGCCGGGGCGTTCTTTCGCGCCGGCCTGGGCTTTGGTCAGCCCCTCGATCTGCCGGCGAAGGTCAGGGATCACCCTCGTGATCAGCCGCAGCAGCTCCCGGCTCTCGTCGGGGGTGAGGTCATCGACATCGGCGTCGGGCGGCAACCACGGCTTGTGGTCCTGGACCGGGGCAAACGGCGGCCGGGCAATTTCATCCTGGTGTATCCGGATGGCGTTGACCGTCTGTTCCGCTTCCTGGCGCGAGGACTGCTGTTGGTGATCACGGAAGCTGAGCTGGCCGGGCAATACGTCGATGCGCTGGGTGGCCCCCCATTGGCCGGTCGCCCGATCAAGCGCCTGACGCTCAAGGGCCACATCGGTCAGGTAGAGGCTGGGGCGCCACCACTCCTCTTTGATCGGCCGTTCGTCAGCGGCCTGGGGTGGTTTGGACAGGTGTTGTCGCCATTGTTCGAGTGGGAACGCGGCGCCGACGGTGACATAGAAGAAGTCGCGCGGCTGGTCTTTATCGACCAGGACCGCAAACTGATCGGCGGCCTGCCTGCCCCACGCGATGGCGCGTTGGGGATCGATCGCTGCATCGACGGCCTGCTGGGCGATCTGGTCGGCGATCACCTGGTCGGGCAGCAGGACGGCGTAGTCGGCACGGGCCTTGACCTCGACGGGGGCCGGCGGCGTCGGCACGGCGTACCGGTACTGCTCGAGTTGTTCGGGACCGAAGTCGGCCGGCCCCAGTTCCGACAGCGGGACCTCAAACCGGCTCACCGCAAGCATGGGGCGAGACCACCGCTGCTCGAAGTCCTGCGTGTAAGGCGGCACCGGGATGTCTTGCAGCGGGTCCGGGGCGTTGGGCTTGATCTGCTTATCGAGCTGTTCGGCCGCATCCAGCAGGATCTGCTCGATTTCATCGGGTGAAAGGCGTGTCGTTTTGCCATCAATCTTTGTTTCGATGCTGTATGGGTTGGGCAGGAAGTACATCCATAAAATGCCCACCGTCACGATCGCACACAGCCCCAGAGCGATCCTGTGGAGGTACATCTGCAGGAAGCCAACGTTCTTGATCTTCATGGCTCAGTTCACTCCCGATGAACCGCTCATGTTCAGCCTGCGCCAGCGTCGGCGCGGGCGGCCGGACCGCCTCTGCTCAGTTGGCGGCCGCGGTGATTCGGTCGGCGGCGGGCTCCTCCGTCACGATCCCCAGGTCCTGTCGGACCTGCTCGGGCATCAGCTCGGCGGTCCATTTCCGCAGCCAAACCGTCTCCAGCAGGATGTTCGCCTCCACGGCATCGCCCGGCCCGTACACGTAGCCGTCTCGAAGCGCCTCGTATTCATCCACGTCTCGCAGGTCGACTTTTAACACGGTCATGAAGTTGACAGCCGCGAGTTGATTGAAGAACTGGGGCAATTGCCGTGAATCGACCACCAGCGTGACCCACACGTGTCGGACGTCGTACAGCGCGTTGCTGCGTCGGCCGGTGTGTGCGACGGAGAAGTCTTCAGGCAACTCGGTGTCGGGGCTGACGCCAGTGGGGCCGGGCTGGAGCGGTGCGTCTGAGCGTCGCCCGGGGGCCGGCGCCGCAGGCATGTCGGATTCGTCGTATGGGTCATATAATTCCGGACGCGGCCCGGCTCTGTCCGAGCGAGGCCTGGAAACAGCGCCGCCGGCGAGCCCGCCATTGCCGTTAATCCCGACATAGCCGGGCACCACGTCGATCTTGATCAGGCGTTTGACCGGGACATTTGTCACGTTCGCCGACGGGTCGTCCACGCGATTGGCGCGGGCGATGGCCTCGGCGATGTCCTGCTGGATCCATAGCCCGAGTTGGCCTTCCCAGATGTCGGCCATGGCCGGTTTGTCTCCCGGTTGGCTCCATGGGCCGACGTTGAAGGGGAATTCGGGCGAGCGGATGTCGGTCTCGGCGTAAAGGTGGATCTTTTCAGCGTTGCCCCGCAGCAGGTCGCGGTATCGGGTCCGTTTCATCTTCAGTAGCTCTTGCAGTTGCTTGGGGCCCAGGTCCGCGCGCGTCTTGGCCGGCCAGGCGTTCTGGAGGAATTCCGCTTCAACCTGGGCGAGTGCCTGGTTGACGAGGCCGGTGGCAATCGGCCGGCCCGCATCAAGACGCGGCAGCGGTGCATCGGGCGAGTATTCGCCGAGCATCTGCCGAAACGACTCGCGGTAATGGTGCTTGGCATCGAAGGGTTTGGCGGCGTCGCGGATGTCCGGTTTGGGGAACAAGCCGTCGAGCATCTCGACATGACCGCTGCGGTTGATCGCTACGGCAAGGTCAAAGGTCTGAGTGTACTCCCTGTTCATCCGCTGATAGGCTTGGCGGAGCTTGTCGATGGCGGCTTGGTTGACGGTGATCATTTTCGTCACCGGCGGATCATCCGGCCTGGCCGGCGGGATCTCGACCTCGGTCCTCTCGAGCCGTTCGATTCTCCTTTTCTCACCCAGACGCTTGCTGAGCTTTTGGCGGAACTCATTGCCGCCGGGCGCGACGAAGAGGAACAACGCCACCAACGCCCCGACCAGCAGCACGGCCGAGGCGACCGTGACAGGGTTGGCTTTGATCCATCCGAGCACGAATTTCATGGCTGGTTCTCCGCGGCGACGGCGGTCAGATTAGCGGTGCCGTCGCCGGTGGCGGCGTCCACAGGCTCAAACGAGGCGGCCGGGTCCTCACCCGGGTCCGGCTGGGCCGTCGGTCCGGCCTCGGGGCCTTCGACCGGCTGATCCTCCGCCTGGCGGGCTTCCTTGGGCTCGGCAAGCTCGACCGTCCACCGGATTTCGAACCGCCAGTCGTTGGCTTGATCTTCGTCGGCGCCCGGGCGAGTGGGCAGCAGGTCTTCGTCGGCGCTGGCGGCGGTGTGTGTCGTCATGCCGCCCCAGTCGGGCATGTCAATGGCGAGGCTGCCCCGTGAGGTTCGCGCCCCCCCCGCCCGCGGGCTGCTGCGTCGTGTGCCGGCTGATCGGCGGTCTGGTCGATCGACGGTGCCGGACGTCCGGCCCTCGTCCGATGTGCCGACCGGTTCGATCCACACCAGCGCGTTTTCGGTGGTGAGGATCCGGTACGGCCGGTCGGCGCGGTCGGCGTTGTCCTGGAGCCACTTGATGAATGTATTGCTGATAAACGCGGCACCGCCGGCGTGGGGGGTGGTTCCTTTGACGGTGATGACAAATTGTGGCCGCTTGGCTGTGGCAGTGCCGGACTCGAGGGTATCGGACTCGTCAGTTATCAGTCTGGTTGAAGAGCCGCGGCGGGCGCCTGTGGCATCCG
>JAZGCX010000207.1:0-6520 GCA_036477175.1 Phycisphaeraceae bacterium | reverse complement strand
CCTGAACGGGGTCGAGGTCCATTCGCAGGCCGGTCACGTTGACCGCGCCTCGGACGCTCTGGCCGCGCAGGTACGCCAGCGCCGCGCGGGCGGCGTCGATGCTGACCGCCTGCTGTGCTTCGATCGTATTGGCGCCCAGGTGCGGGGTGACCAGCACCTTTGGGTGCTTGCGGAGCGGGCTGTCGGGCGGCAGTGGCTCGGTCTGATACACGTCGAGCGCCGCGCCGCCGCACCGGTCCGACTCGACCGCCTCAAGCAGCGCCTGCTCATCCACCACGCCGCCACGCGACGCGTTGACCACCAGCACGCCCTGGCGGCACTTGGCCAGCGACTGGGCATTCAACATGCCGCGCGTCTGGTCGTTCAGCGGGACGTGGAAGGTGAGGATGTCGGCATGCGGCAACAGGTCGAGGAAGTCGGCGAACATCCGCACCTTGCCGTCGAGTGCGGTGGGGGCGTTGTAGAACGGGTCGTAGGCCACGACCTGTATGTCGAACGCCAGTGCGCGTTGGGCCACGGCGTGGCCGATGCGGCCAAAACCGATCACCCCGAGCGTTTTGCCGGCGAGCTGGCGGCCCTGGAACTTGTTGCGGTCCCACCCGCCGTCATGCATGGTGCGGTAGGCCGGGCCGATGTGCCGCGACAGGGCCATCATCAGGGCGAAGGCGTGCTCGGCGGTGCTGACGGTGCTGGCCTCGGCGGAGTTGACCACGAGGATGCCGCGGGCGGTGGCGGCGTCGAGGTCGATGTTGTCCACGCCCACGCCGGCACGCGCGATGACCTTGAGCCGACCGGGATTCGCCAGCACCTTCGCGGTCACCTGCACGCCGCTGCGCACGATGATTGCGTCGTGCTCACCGGCGATGGCGGCGAGCTGGTCTTCGCTGAGCCCGGGCTTGTTGACCAGTTCGGTGTCGGGCTGCTGGCGGATGTACTCCAGACCCTCATCGGCCAGCTTGTCGGCGGCAAGAATGCGGAACAGTTGGGACTTGGGATTTTGGATATCTGATTGTTCGGTAGCTGCACGCGTCATTTTTGTTGTCAAGCTCTACATCGTAGGCGTGACTGAGAGGCGAAGGCGCGGCCCGTCGGGTTGCTCGGCCAGGCCCGCCGCAGGTGAGCCGCTAAACAACAGTTGACCGCGATTGGGCGACTGCGTTGAACGCAGCATCGGCCGCCTCGAGCGTCTGTTCGATGCACGTGTCATCATGCGCCGTGCTGACGAACCAACACTCGAACTGGCTCGGCGGCAGTACCACGCCGGCGTCGAGCATCGATCGGAAAAAGACGGCAAACGACCCGGTGTCCGACGCGACGGCCTGATCGTAGTTCTCGACCGGGCCGCCGTTAAAAAAGCAGGTCAGCATCGATCCGACGCGACGGATGCAGACCGGTATGCCGGCTTTGGTCGCGGCCTGGGTCAGCCCGCCTGCGAGTGCGGCGGCGGTCCGTTCCAGTTGCGTGTAGGCGTCGTCTTCGCGAAGCGTGTCGAGTGTGGCGATGCCGGCGGCCATGGCCAGGGGATTGCCGCTGAGCGTGCCGGCCTGATAAACCGGGCCGTCGGGTGCGATTTGGCGCATCAGGTCCTCGCGGCCGCCATAGGCAGCGCACGGCAGGCCGCCGCCGACGATCTTTCCAAGGCAGGTCAGGTCGGGTCGGACGCCGTACAACTCTTGCGCGCCGCCGTAGGCGACGCGGAAGCCGGTCATCACCTCGTCAAAGATGAGCAGCGCCGCGAACTGGTCGCAAAGCCGTCGCAGCGTTGCCAGGTAGCCGTCGTTGGGCGGGATACAACCCATGTTGCCGGCGATCGGCTCGACGACGAAGCAGGCCACCTGGTCGGCGTGTTCGGTGAACGCACGGCGCGCCGCATCCTGGTCGTTGTAAGGCACCAGCACGGTGTCGGCGGTGACGACAGCGGGCACGCCGGGGGAGCTTGGAATGCCGAGGGTTGTCGCGCCGCTGCCGGCCTGAACGAGTAGTGCATCGCTGTGGCCGTGATAGCAGCCGATGCACTTGATCACTTTGGCGCGTCCGGTGGCGGCGCGGGCCAGTCGGATCGCGCTCATCACCGCTTCGGTGCCGCTGTTGACGAAGCGGACCAGTTCGACCGAGGGCACGGCGTCCACGACCCGCTGGGCGAGGGTGGTCTCGGCCTCGGTGGGCATGCCGAAACTGGTGCCGCAACTGGCGGCTTTGGACAAGGCGGCCAGGACCGGATCGGGCGCGTGGCCGAGGATCAGCGGGCCGTAGCTGCCGACGTAGTCGATGTATTCGTTCCGGTCAATGTCGGTGACGCGGGCACCCTTGCCCTTGCGGATAGTAATGGGCTCGCGGCCGACGGCCTTGTAGGCACGGACGGGTGAGTTGACCCCACCGGGCATGAGCCGGCGGGCCCGCTCGAAGGCCCGGTGAGACAGGGCGTGGGGCTCGGTCTGGGTCGCTGTGACGGCCATATCGCGTAGTGTAGCAGGGGCACATATCGAGGACGAGCCGGCGACGTTCGTCTTTGAATTGGGGGCATTGCCGGTGGGCAACGCCCATCGGATTGGCGGCTGTGAGCCGGTGGCTGATGACTGGGCCCGTGACGTTGCCGGAGCAACGCAGTGCGGTTATAATGGCTGTTTCCGCCGCCATGCAGGCAAGAGGCGACCACTGCTGGTGCGGGCGACCGCAAGACTTGAACCAATGACCATTACCGCCGAACAAAAAACGCAGCTCATCAGTGAATACCGCCGCGGTGACACCGACTCGGGCTCGCCCGAGGTGCAGGTGGCTCTGCTGACCGAGCGGATCAGCAGCCTGACCGGGCACCTGCGGACTCACAAACACGACTATGCGTCGCGTCGCGGCCTGTTGAAGATGGTGAGCAACCGCAACCGGCTGCTGCGGTATTTGGCCCGGATCGACCGCGGCCGGTACCTGAAGCTTATCGGGCGGTTGGGGCTGCGCAAGTAATTGTCAAGGGTATTTCGCCCTGCTCCCGATTCAATTTGGAGAAGGAGCAGACGGCAGTAGACTCGAAGCACCGGGGATGGCGTGTGGCGTAAGCCGGAGCGATTGACGGCTTGACCCACGCCAGACCAGTAGCGGTGCCAATTGGTGCTCCCAGTCATCTGTCTTCTGCTTCTCCTTCGACAGTGGGTCGAGAGCCGGGCCGGGTCGCCCGCCTGTTGCGACGACCGTCCGTCCGAGACTGTTTAGGCCCCTGCCCAAGGAAAAGCATCATGGCTACGAACCCCATCGGCTCGCCCGTCCGCGTTGAACTGGAACTGTCCGGTCGAACACTCAGCATCGAGACCGGCAAGCTGGCCAAGCAAGCCGACGGCGCCGTCGTGGTGCAGTACGGCGATACGATCGTGCTGGGCACGGCGGTTCGGTCCGACCCGCGCGAGGGCATCGACTTTTTCCCCCTGACCGTGGATTACCGCGAGAAAATGAACGCGGCGGGCAAGTTCCCCGGCGGCTTCCGCAAGCGCGAAGGCGCCCCCAATCAAAAAGAAATCGTGACCATGCGGAACATCGACCGGCCGATCCGGCCGCTGTTCCCCAGGAGCTTCATGGATGAGGTGCAGATTCAGTGTTGGGTCCTGTCCGCCGACGGCCAGAACGAGCCGGATGTCCTGGCGGGGATCGCCGCCAGTGCGGCATTATCGATCAGCTCGGTGCCGTTTGGGGGTCCGGTTGGCAATGTCCGTGTGGGCCGAGTGGATGGTCAACTCGTGGCCATGCCCACCGCTGCCCAGAGTGAGTACAGCGACCTGGACATGCTGCTGTGCGGCCACAAGGACGGCCTGAACATGATCGAGGTCGGCGCCCATGAGCTGTCCGAGGACGAGGTCGCCGCCGCGATCGAGTTTGGCTATGAACACGTCAGGCAAGTTGTCGCGTTGATTGATGAACTGGTCACCAAGGCCGGCAAGGAGAAGGTGTGCGAGCTTCACCTGCCGGCTGACGACATCGTCGAGCTGGTCAATAGCAAGCTGGCCGGCCCGCTGCGCCAGGCCAAGACCATTGAAGGCACGAAGCTGGATCGCCAGAAGGCGGTCAGCAACGCGATCAACGAGTTCCTCGCGGCCGAGTTCCCCGAGCCCGGCGAAGCCGCCACCCCCAGCCAGGTGCAACAGCACAGCGACCGCGTCACGCAGGCCAAGATCGCGGTCCACGACCTGGAAGAGACGATTACCTGCCAGGTGATCCGCAGCGGCTCGCGCACCGACGGCCGGGCCATGGACCAGTTGCGTCCGATCAGCTGTGACACCAGCGTGCTGCCGCGCGTGCATGGCTCGGCAATTTTCACCCGCGGTGAGACCCAGGCGCTGGTCAGTGTCACGCTGGGGACGGGCAAGAACGAACAGATCGTCGATGGCCTGGGTGACGAGTATGCCGAGAAGTTCTACCTGCACTACAACTTCCCGCCGTTTTCCGTCGGCGAGTGCAAGCGGATCATGGGCCCCAGCCGGCGTGACATCGGCCACGGCATGCTGGCCCAAAAGGCGCTTCAGCCCGTGTTGCCCCCGGTGGACAAGTTCCCCTACACCGTCCGCGTGGTCAGCGAGATTCTTGAGTCGAACGGGTCGTCGTCGATGGCCAGCGCCTGCGGCGGGACGCTGGCGCTGATGGATGCCGGCGTGCCGATCAAGGCCCCTGTTGCCGGGATCTCAATCGGTCTGGTCAGTGCCGACGACAAGGGCCAGCACGACATATACCTGACCGACATTCAAGGGGAGGAGGACCATTTCGGTGACATGGACTTCAAGGTCGCCGGCACCCGCGCCGGCATCACCGCCATCCAACTGGACCTGAAGATCCGTGGCCTGAACATGGCCCAGATCAAAAAGACCTTCGAGCTGGCGCGCAAGGCCAGGCTCCAGATCATCGACATGATCGAAGCGGTCATCGACGCCCCGCGGCCCGAGATCAGCCCCTATGCCCCACGCATGCTTCGCACCTCGATCCACCCGGACAAGATCGGCCGGCTGATCGGCCCCGGGGGCAAGACCATCCGCGCCCTGGAGGAATCCACCGGTGCCAAGATCGAGATCGAAGAGGACGGCACGGTCTTTATCGCGGCGGTCGGCGCCGGCAAGGCCGAGCGGGCGCTCGAGGAGGTCGAAAAGCTGTGCGCCGAGGTGAAAGTTGGCCAGGTCTATACCGGTAAAGTCAATACTATCAAGGACTTCGGCGCGTTCATCGAGGTCGTGCCCGGCCAGGACGGCCTCTGCCACATCTCTGAACTGTCCGATGGCTACGTCGAGAAGGTCTCCGACGTGCTCAAGGTCGGCGACGAGGTCCGCGTGAAGGTCCTGCTGGTCGACGATCAGGGCCGGGTCAAGCTGTCGCGGCGGGCGGCCTTGGCGGAGACGGAAGCAAAAGAGGCTTCCGTTACAGTGGACAAGTAGGTAAAATAGGACAGAACGATATGGCCGAGGAGGGGCGACCCTGCGCGCCGTGGGTGCGTGCTGATGTCGCCTTAATGCGGTTCTGGGGGTGTCGGCATCCGAGATTCACGTCGCGCCGGGTACAGGCCAACAGGTGAGCACGAGCGTGGATGCAGCGGCCGCGTTAGCACCACGCTCAGATTGAATCGTCCGGTGAACGCCGCCGCTTCGTTGGGGCGTCGGTTGGGACTCAGCCGCGATCCAGCGGCCCGGACAGTTCGTTGCCCGGCGTGGTAACAGGAGATTTGGCCATGTCTACCAAGGGCCAAGTGAAGTGGTTCGACCCCAAGAAGGGCTACGGCTTTATTCTGGGGCCCGACGGTCAGGATGTGTTCGTCCACTACAGCCAGATCGAGGGCGAGGGGTTCCGATCGCTCAAGGACGGCGAGGCTGTGGAGTATGAGCTGATCGAAGGCGACAAGGGCTGGCAAGCCCGCACCGTCCAACGCGTTGAGAAAGCCACCAGCTAACTCGACCACCACTCAATCGAGCCGCTCGTGGATTGCCCATCCCGGGAGCTGTGTCGTTGCAGCCGACGCGTTGCTCTGGCCGGCGGATGGGCAGCGACGGCGGCTTTGCCAGCCATGCGTCGTCAGCAAGTGGTGCTCCGTGTCCTGATCCACGACAGAATGTGCAGGGCATGGCGTCCGGCGCCGACATTGACACGCCTGGAGCTGTCCGGGGGCGGGGGCAGGGGGCGCCAGGTGTCGTCACGTTGTTGGGATCATCTGCCCGCAACGGCTTCCAGCGCATCAATGATTTCAAATACATATCGCCTTAGCGGACAGTTCAGCGTGGTCCGAGCGTCGCAATAGTCGCCCGCCGTCGGGCAGGTCTGGCAGGTCTGGCAGATCAATTCCGTTACTGCACGTTCGTACGGGCCGATGTTCGGGTCGTTGATCTGTTCGGCGATCTGCTTGAGCGTGGGTAGGCTCTGGAAGACCGGGCACTCCGGTTCGCAAGTGCGTGGCTGGTTGGGGCCGAGCGACTCGCTGCCCGGCGGCCGCTCGAAACAGATGGGGCACACCCGGGCTCGCAGGGCGCGTTGCATCACGTCAAGGGTCGGCAGGTGTTGCATG
>JAZGCX010000206.1:0-4454 GCA_036477175.1 Phycisphaeraceae bacterium | reverse complement strand
GCTGGAGAGTTCTGCGGACCACGCCGCCCTCTGGGAAACTCTGGCGGTGACCGACCTTGGCACTCTCGGTGGCACCAACAGCCGCGCCTATGCCATCAACGACATCGATCAAGTGGTAGGTTCTGCCGATACAGCCACCGAGCTGCAGCACGCATTTGTTTGGAAAGAGGGGGTGATGACCGACCTGAATGATTTGCTACCCACTGACTCAGGCTGGGAACTCGCAGAAGCCAGGGACATCAGTGAGGTTGGCCAAATCGTGGGTAGCGGGATGTCCCCCAATGGCAAGACGCATGCCTTCGTCCTGATCCCGTGCCCGGCCGATTTGAATGGTGACGGCGACATCAATGCCGCCGACTTGGCCCTTTTGCTCGGAAGCTGGGGGTCCTGCCCGGGATGCGCCTCTGACCTATCGGGTGACGACGTTGTTAATGCCGCTGACTTGGCCATTCTGCTTGGCAACTGGGGGCTCTGTCCGTAATGGTTCGCCGGCGTAGAAAAGTCGTCGTGTGCGGGCCCTGCCCGCCGATCCGTGTTGCTGTGCCGCAGAGGCGGGCACGGCCGGCACGGCCCGCCCTACGTCGTCGCGATGCTTGTTTGCACGCCGGCCGTTGACCATGGGATCGAAGGAGCAGCTCATCGTGTTTCGTTTCGTGTTCAAAGTGATGTTGGCGGGCGCGGTAGCGGGGTGGTCCGGCTGGATAGCATCTCGCAAGGCCGTGTGAGGCTGCCGGTCACATCAACAGAGCCTGGGGAGACAAGAAAATGATCATCCGACTACTGTCGACCGTAGCGCTGGCCCTTGGTTGGGCGGCCGCAACCGCAAAGGCTCAAACGATCTGGTATGTCGATGACGACGGTGATCCGGGTAACGGTTGCACAAGCTGGGCCGATGCCTGCACGGAATTGCAAACCGCCCTGAGTCTGACAGGTCTTGATGATGAAATCTGGGTGGCTGCAGGCACGTACCTGCCGGACTTCGATGTGGGCGCCGGCCAACACAGCGGTGATCGCCAGGCCACTTTCCAACTCATCAGCGGCGTGGGCATCTACGGCGGCTTCGACGGCACCGAGGGGAATCTTGAGGACCGCGCGGGCCTGTTCGATCAAACCATTTTGAGCGGTGACCTTGCCAGCAACGACGGCCCCCACTTCGCCCGCAACATGGAGAACAGCTTTCACGTGGTCACCGCCGACCAGGTCGACCGCTCTGCAGTCCTCGACGGCTTCACCATCGAGGGCGGCAACGCCCAGGGCTTCGATGGCGCCGGCCTGCTGTGCCTGGCCGCCAGCCCCACGCTCATCGACTGCACTTTCACTCGCTGCGAGGCGGCCGGCGGCGGCGCGGTTTATATTACCGGCGAGATCATCGTGGGCGAGAAGACTCTTCAACTCCCGACGGCCCCGTCTCTGGCTGGTTGCCAGTTCGCCGGCAATCGCGCCAGCCAGGGAGGCGCCCTCTACAGCAACCTGGCCAGCCCCGACATGGCCAACTGTCGCTTCGATGGCAACGAGGCTCAGTTCCGTGGAGGTGGAGCAACGCTGCGCTTCGGGTCGATCGGTGGTGAAACCTCGCGATTGTTCAACTGCGTCTTCACCGGCAACATCGCCGACTGGGGCGGCGGGCTCAACGTTTACGGCGTGGAGTCGCAGCTGGTCAATTGCGTCTTCAGCGGCAACCTGGCCCACAACCGCGGCGGTGCGGTCCGCGCCGGTTTGATCTTTTTTGCGCCCGATTACTTCACGATGGTCAATTGCACGCTGGCCAACAACAGCGCCGGACAGTTCGTCGGCGGCGTCTACAGCGGGAGCAGCCAGGGGCTCACGTTGAGCAACTGCGTGCTGTGGGGCAATGTCGACGGTGAGAAGTGGGACATCCAATCCTCGCAGCTGTTCGGCGGCTCGCCCATTATCAACTACAGCTGTGTCGAAGGATGGACCGGTGGCTTGGGGGGTGCGGGCAATATCGGCCAAGACCCGTTGTTGGTTGATGTGGATGGTCCCGACGCCGTGCTGGGTACAGCCGACGACGATCTGCGGCTGCGGCCCGCGTCTGCCTGCATCGATGCCGGTGACAGCATGGCCGTGCCCGCCGACGTGCTGGATCTGGATGGCAACGGCGACACGTCCGAGCCAGTCCCGTTCGATGCGGAGGGCATGCCGCGTTTCCTAGATGATCCGTCGGTGGTGGACACAGGCGTTCCGCTGCCTCAGGGAGCGGTTGTTGACATGGGCGCCTACGAAGACGCCAAGCAAGCTTTCGTGATCGATGGAGACACCCCGCTGGTTCCAGAGGGGGGGACGGCGGTGTTCACGGTCGCACTGGCGCGCGACCCCGGCGGCCTGCTGCCTGCGACCGTCGCGCGCGTCGGCGGCGACGCGGACATCGACGTGCTTGGGCAGACCGTATTGCTGTTCGACTCCAGCAATTTCTCCATGCCTCAGGCGGTGACGCTCGCCGCCGCACCGGATCCGGACTTTACAGCCGGTGCGGCACTCATCTGGGTCACGGCTCAAGCGACCGCCACTGCCGACGTGACAGCGACGGAGGACGACAGCGATCCCGTGCCGGGCAGAGTCTACGTCAACGCCGCTGCGTCCGGTCTCGACACCGGCATCAGCTGGCCGGATGCGTTCGTGGAGCTGCGCGACGCCTTCGGCGCAGCCGCCGGGAATCCGGGCGTGGGCGAGATGTGGGTCGCCGCCGGCACGTACAAGGCAGCCGGCCCAGGCGGCGAGCGCTCGGCGACGTTCCGGCTGCGCGACGGTTTGGTAGTGCTGGGCGGGTTCGCCGGCGAGGAAGCCAGCGCCCAGCATCGCGACCCGGCGACTCATGAGACCGTGCTCACCGGCGACCTCGACGGAGACGATCCCCCGTTCAGTGACTGCTGCTTCAGCAACGACACCCCCGGCTGCGACAACGCCGGCTGTACGGCGGCTGTCTGCGACCAAGATCCGTTCTGCTGCCAGGTCAGCTGGGACGTGCTCTGCGCGCTGCAGGCAGGTGCCGCTTGCCCCGAAGTGTGCTGGCTGCGCAGTGACAACAGCTTTCACGTCGTCACCACCAGTGGTACTGACCGCAGCGCGGTGCTCGACGGGTTCACCATCGCCGACGGATACGCCGATGAGAATCTCAACGGCAACAAGCGCGGAGCCGGGGTGCTCAACGTAGCCGGCAGCCCGGCGCTGGTGCGCTGCACCCTGAAGCACAACATTGCCAACTTCGGTGGCGGCATGTACAGCTTCACCAACAGCGAGCCGCTGCTGGTCAACTGCCGCTTCACCTCCAACGTGGGTGACGCCGGCGGTGGCATGGCTGCCGGCTATTTCGGCGGCGCGATTGCCAACAGCCATCCCGTGCTTGTCAACTGCTCATTCATCCTCAACTACAGCAGCGGCGCCGCACTCGGCAGCCCCGCGTTGGGCAACGGCGGCGGCATGTGGGCACATGGGGCGGCGACCCTGGTCAACTGTACCTTTTACGGCAACCACGGAATCTCCACCGGTGGGCTCTGGAACGAGAGCACGCCTGGAGCGAATCCGGCGCTGGACAACTGCATCTTCTGGGCCAACCTCGCCGGCGGTGCCATGGACCAATCGGCCCAGCTGGATTCGTTCGTCAGCTCAGTGGCGGTCAACCACAGCTGCATCCAAGGCTGGACGGGATCGCTGGGCGGGACCGGCAATATCGGCGCCGACCCGCAACTGCTGGACCCCAGCGGACCGGACAGTATTCTGGGCACCGCCGACGACAATCTGCGGCTGTCATCCGGCTCACCGTGCATCGACGCAGCCGACAACACAGCCGTGCCTGCAGACTCCCCAGATCTTGACGGCGACGGCGACACAGAGGAACCCATTCCCTCCGACCTTGATAACACTCCTCGGTTCGTGGATGACCCTCAGACCACCGACACAGGCTTCGGCGAGCCGCCAATCGTCGACATGGGTGTTTATGAGTTTTGCCTCGGTGATTTGAACCACGATGGCGTTGTCGACGCCGCAGATCTAGCCCAGCTCCTGGGAGCCTGGGGCGCGAACCCAGGTAATCCCGCTGACATCAACGGTGATGATGCAGTTGACGCCGCCGACCTGGCGTTGCTGTTGGGTGCGTGGGGGCCGTGCTCGTAGCAATGGGCATCCGCCAGTCAGCCACATGGGGCAGGCCGGAGAACTCGGCTCGCAACTCTTGGGCGTGCCTGACATTGGCGGCGTTGTAGTGACAGTGGGCCTCGAGTAAACGATATAGCATGCAGGAGGCGATCGAGAGCCCCTTTTTAGTAGCCGCCGTTCAGCATAGCACTGGGTAGAGTGATGCAGTACTTTCTTGAGTTTCAACCGCCGTTGCTGATCGGGCAAATCCTCCGTGTACGGGGAGGCTTCGAATGTTATGCGAAATGGGCGGGCGGGCGCTGTTCCGCCCGTCGCCTTGCTGGGAAGGGTAGACCGATGAA
>JAZGCX010000205.1:0-2331 GCA_036477175.1 Phycisphaeraceae bacterium | reverse complement strand
GCTCGGTGGACGACATCGCCGGCATCTGCGATCCATCGGGGCTGGTGCTGGGATTGATGCCGCACCCGGAGCGGTTCACCCACCCGACGCACCACCCCCACTGGTCGCGGCAGGGGCCCGAAGCGTTAGCGGATAGCCCCGCCGGCATGCACTTGCTACACAACGCGGTCGAGCACGTGTGCCACCCGGTAGCAACAACCAGCGCGTAAAGGTATTGTGGGCATTAGCCGGCGGCTCACAGCCGCCGGACCGGCGGGCGTTGCCCGCAGGCCAAGTCGTGTTACAATCCGCAGTTCGCGGTTGCCGCCGTGATCCGCTCCATGGTGGGGCGGGGCGTTGACCGGTAACGAGGCGGTCGAGCACCTTCGATCGTGACCCGTGTCAGTCCGTCATGTAGGCGGACGGGGTAGGAAAAAAGCAAAGGATTTTGTTCCATGGTTGATCACAACCTCATTGCACAGTTGGGCGTCGAAGATGACGAAGCCCATCGGCTGGTCGTTGATGCGCTGGGCCAACAGGTGGCCGACGGCGACATGGAAAGCCTGCTCGCCGAACAGATCGGCGATCTGAAGCCCGGCTCGATCCTGACGGGCAAAATTGTCGGCAAGGCCGGCGACGCCTGGCTGGTGGAGGTCGGGCTCAAGAGCGAAGGCGTTCTTGACAAGAGCGAGTTCGACAGCCCCAACGACGTGGAGGTCGGCGATACGGTCGAAGTGCTGCTGGAAGACATCGAGTCCGACGGCGGCAACGTTCAGGTCTCCAAGCGCAAGGCCGACCGCATCCGCGGCTGGCAACGTATTATCGAATCCAATGACGAGGGTGATGTGGTCGAAGGCAGGGTCATGCGAAAGATCAAAGGCGGTCTGCTGGTTGACATCGGCGTGCCCGTCTTTCTGCCGGCCTCACAAGTGGACGTCCGCCGGCCCAGCGACATCGGCGCCTTCATCGGCCAGCAGATCAAGGCGAAAATCCTCAAGATCGATCAGCCTCGACGCAATATCGTCATCTCCCGTCGCAAGCTGATTGAAGAGCAGCGGGCTGAGCAGCGCACCAAGCTCCTGTCCACGATCAAGCAAGGCGACATGATCAAAGGCACCGTTAAGAACATCGCCGACTTCGGCGCGTTCGTGGACCTCGGCGGGCTCGACGGCCTGCTGCACATCACCGACATGAGCTGGGGCCGCATCAGCCACCCCTCCGATATGCTCGAACTGAACCAGCAGATCGAGGTCAAGGTGCTCAACATCGATCTGGAGAAGGAAAAGGTCGCTCTGGGGCTGAAGCAGAAGGAAGACAGCCCCTGGCAGGATATCGAAAGCAGATACCCGCCCGACACCCGAATCAAGGGCATGGTCACCAACGTCATGTCCTATGGCGCCTTCGTCAAACTGGAGGACGGCGTGGAGGGCCTGGTCCACATCTCCGAGATGTCCTGGACCCGTCGCATCAATCACCCTTCCGAGTTGGTCAGCATCGGCGAGGAGGTGGACGTCGTCGTCCTCGACATCAACAAGGACAAACAGGAGATCAGCCTCGGGATGAAGCAGACCGAGGTCAACCCGTGGGAACTGGTGGCCGAGAAATACCCGCCCGGCACCGTGATCGAGGGCAAGGTCCGCAACCTCGCCTCCTACGGCGCGTTCATCGAGATCGAGCCGGGCATCGACGGCCTGCTGCACGTCTCCGACCTTTCGTGGACCAAGAAGCTTGCCCACCCCAACGAGGTGCTCAAGAAGGCCCCGAGCATTAAGTGCGTCGTCCTGGAAGTGAATCAGCAGAAGCAACGCGTCAGCCTCGGCCTCAAGCAGATGACCGAAGACCCCTGGGCCGGCGCGATCCCCGCCCACTACCAGTCGGGCATGATCATCAAGGGCAAGGTCACCAAGATCACCAACTTCGGCGTCTTCGTCGAGCTGGAAGATGACCTCGAAGGCTTGCTGCACATCTCCGAATTGGCCGATCACAAAGTCGAAAGCCCACAAGACATCGTCAAAACCGGCGACGAGTTGGAGGTCAAGATCCTCCGCGTCGATCAAGAGGATCGGAAGATCGGCCTGAGCCTCAAGCGCGCCCAGTGGACCGCCGACCAGGAACCCGCCGCAGACGACGCAGACAAACAAACCGCGCCCGGCCTCGGCGGCATCAGCGAGGACCACGGCGCCATGGGCACCGACAAGATCACCTTCGGCAAGGGCGGCGCCAAACCCTCCGATGAATAGCGATCCATCGAACGCGATACCTTTCACAGCCCCCGCCGCCAATCACTTTAACAGCCCCCGCCGCCAATCACTTTAACAGCCCCCGCCGCAATTATTTTCAATAGCCCCCGCC
>JAZGCX010000204.1:0-12916 GCA_036477175.1 Phycisphaeraceae bacterium | reverse complement strand
AGGTTCCAAAGCGCATAACCACACGTTCGACAGTGCATCGGCGGCCCTGGTTTTCATCATACAATAACGCCGCTCCGACAGCCGTGAGCCGACAGCCCCACCTGCGGACACGTGCGAACCGGCCTTGTTAATCGCAGGGTCCCGGCAAGTAAACTAATCGCATAACGGCACCTGAGAACGTCCATCGCGTTGGCTTGACCCGACCCTACAATGGTGGCATTAAGTGGTTGACGGCACCGCGACCTGTCAGACCACGGCTATGAGTGTATAACGCAAACATGGATGTTCTCAGTCACAGTGGCTACGAGCAGATGGTCCAAGGCGCCAGGGCCCTGGCGAAAAACGCCTGGGGCGTCAGTGTCATGCAGCTCGTGGATGGGCAGTGGGCCAAACTGTTTCGCCCGCCGCGGTTGTTGTCGAGCGCGAGGTTCTACCCCTATGCTGTGCGCTTCCAGCACGCCGCACGAGAATTGAAAAAGCGAGGCGTCCGCACCGTCGAAGTGACGGCCGTTTGGCGAGTCAAAGGTCTGAACCGGCACGTGGTGGTCTATCGGCCGGTGGACGGCATGGAACTTCGCGAACTTCTGGCCGATGCCGCACGCCGCAGCCGACTGTTGCCGGCTTTATCCGGTTTTATTGCCGAATTGCATCGCAAGGGGGTCTACTTTCGATCGCTGCACCTGGGCAACGTACTTTGGTGCCCGGATGACGTGTTTGCTCTGATCGACGTCAGTGCGACCCGATTCAAACCGCGTCCCCTGCCGCCATTGCTGCGGGCGAGAAGTTTCAAACGCATGTGCAACTACGAACAGGACCGCCAGGCCCTGCAATCGTACGGTTTTACGGCATTTATGCGTCGTTATCTTGACGAAGCCGGCTTGCCCGCCTCGACGCAGCGCACGTTTCTGCGCTGTTTGCGGCGGCGGTGTCCTGAATTTCAGCAGTCGCTTTTACCCTTGATCAACAATCAAGAGGTAATACGGGTGTGAATCGCTACGGCAGCGGCCTTGTGGCGAACACAGACAATCGCTATATAGCGACCATGTCAAGAATCTCTGCCGAACAGACCGTTTCACGCTTTGACACCGCCGCAGCCGCAGCCAAATACAGCAACAGTCTGATTCACACCAGGACCGATCGCCGGGAACAGCGGTGCATCCGCCGGGCACTGGCGAACGTACCCGCCGGCTCGAGCGTGCTCGATATCCCCTGCGGCGCCGGTCGGCTTCTGCCCTTGCTGTGCGGCCTGGGCTATCGCGTCACCGCGGCCGACTCGTCCGCGCACATGCTCGAGTGGGCGCGGCAATGCGCCCAGATGCAATCACTGCCGATAGAGCAGGAGGATTTCCACACCGCCAACATTTTTGACACCGGGTTTGCCGATCACCATTTCGACGCCGTTGTGTGCAATCGGCTATTCCACCACTTCGGGGAAAGTCAGACGCGTCAAAGGGCATTGCGCGAGCTAAAGCGTATCAGTCACGGACCGATCATTCTGTCGTTTTTCTGTAACTGGTCGCTGGATGCCGCCACCTTCTGGTTAAAACACCTTGTCAGACATACGCAGCCGACTGATCGCATTCCCATCTGGTTGCATACCATCGACCGCGATATCCGAGCTGCGGAATGCGCCGTTCCTCGCCGCTGGGCCACGCGATGGGGAATCTCGCGTCAATGGTATTTGCTGATCGGACCTGAGACAGCGTAACCAGACCATCTTAACGCCAATCGAAACCCGGCCGATTGGGGATCAACCGACAGGTCCGCCGCTTTGGAATGCACCCGTGACGGCACTTGTACGGGATCACGCGTGTTGCAATCCCAGCGGGGCGGTTTTATGCTTTCACCGCGCCGCGCGGTGAGATTGCTTTGGCCTCACGCGCCACCGCGAACCGGTGATCAGGGACAAGCCTTGCATGGATTATACGCTCTACATCGCGTCCGTTATGGGGGCGATCGCTGTCTATCTCATGATGCCGCGTCGTGGTTTCACGCCGCGAAAGATCGGGGCCCTGCTCGGCGCGGTAACGCTGGGTGCGCTGTGGCTGATCCTGGCCCGGTCCGCCGGCGTCGGCGCGGGGATGCCCGGCGGGGCCTGGACTTACTACTACATCTTCAGCGCGGTGGCGATTGCCTCGGCCGTCCGCGTCATTACCCACACTCGGCCGGTCTATTCAGCGCTGTGGTTTGTGATGGTGGTACTGGCGTCGGCGGGTCTGTTCTTGTTGCTGGACGCCGAGTTCATGGCGTTTGCGATGGTGATCATCTATGGCGGCGCGATCCTGGTGACGTACGTGTTTGTGATCATGCTGGCGGCGCAGTCCAGCGGTGCCGAAGATGACGCGGCGGCACCCGTTTACGACCGCGTGGCCCGTGAACCCGTCGCCGGCGTGGCGACCGGATTTCTCCTGCTGGCGGTGCTGCTGAGCGTGCTGTTTCAACCGATGCAGCCCAACAACGCCGTCGCATCAGACGATCAGGCCATCATCGCCAACGTCCTGACCGGCCGGGCTGAAGAGCGGCTCACTCAGCAGATTCGCGATCCGAAACAACAGAAGATGTATGCCGACGCGGTGGCGAAGCCGGACCGCCTCACGAACACCCAACGCGTTGGCATGGACCTGTTTGCGAAGCACCCACTCGGCCTGGAGCTGGCCGGTGTGATCCTGCTGATCTCACTGGTCGGTGCCGTGGTGATTGCAAAAACGAAGGTCGAAGCGGAGGCAGCTCATTCAGCATAAAGCCGCGGCCGGACTTCGGCGAGCTCAGTCGAGTCGTCGCGCCGCGGTCGCGAACCGCGTCGAATGGCCGCAGCTTCACAAGGGAACCACTTTGGACACGCCCCTGGATACGCTGACACTGTCGCACTTCCTCCTGACCGGGGCGGTGCTGTTTGTCCTGGGCGTGATCGGCTTTGTCACCCGGCGGAACCTGATCATCATGTTCCTGTGCACGGAGATGATGTTCCAGGGCGTGGTGGTGTCGCTGGCGGCGTTCAGTCGCCTGCACCTTCACGTGACCGGTCAGACGTTCGTGATCTTCGTGCTCACGATCGCCGCGGCCGAGGCGGCGCTGGCGCTGGGGCTGGTCGTCCTGCTGTTTAGAAGGAAGCGCACGCTCGACGCCGAGGCATGGTCGCAGATGAGCGGGTGATGAAAGTAACGAATAATGGATCTCGAATGGGCTAAATTGATCCCGTGGATTGCCGCGTTGGGCGCGGTGTTGTGCGGCATCTGCTGCATGAATCGGCGGCTCCGCAAGCTCGCTGCACCGGTCTGCATCGGGTCGCTTGGCCTGTCGTTCCTCCTGAGCGTGCTGGTGGCACCCGGCGTGCACAGGTTCGACCCACAGATGCCCGCGGATAAACTGGCCAAGGCACACGTGGTCAAGGCGTTCGAGTGGATCCACGTGGGCGGTTTGAAGGCGGACTTTGCCTATTTCCTCGACCCGCTGACCGTGTTGATGCTGTTCGTCGTCACCGGCGTCGGCACGCTCGTGGCGATCTACGCCGCCGGCTACATGAAGGGCGATCGCGGCTACGCCCGGTTCTTCGCGGGGATTTGCCTGTTCATCTTTACGATGACCACGCTGGTGATGGCCGACAACCTGCTGCTGCTGTACCTGGGATGGGAGGGCGTCGGGCTGTGCTCGTACCTGCTGATCGGCTACTACTACGACAAGCCGTCGGCCGTCGCAGCGGCAAAGAAAGCGTTCATCGTCAACCGCGTCGGCGACCTGGGCTTCGCCATCGGCATCTTCTGGATTTACTTCAGCTATAACACGGTAAGCATCTCGGAAGTGGTGAGGATCGCTGCGGCGGGCGATGTGCCGGGCACGGACTCGGCCAAGACCTGGATCCCCTTCCTGCTCATGCTCGGCGCGTTCGGCAAGAGCGCGCAGTTACCGCTATACGTGTGGCTGCCCGATGCGATGGAAGGCCCGACGCCCGTGAGTGCGCTGATCCACGCCGCGACGATGGTGACCGCCGGCGTGTACATGATCGCGCGGCTCCTGCCGGTTTTTGTGCTATCCCCCTACGCCTTGCCAACCGTAGCGACGATCGGCGGTGTGACCGCGTTATTTGCTGCCACGATCGCCCTGTGCCAGTACGACATCAAGCGGATCTACGCCTACTCGACGATCTCGCAACTGGGGTACATGTTTCTCGGCGTGGGCGCGTTGTCTGCCGTGGGCGGGGTGTTTCACCTGTTCACTCATGCGTTTTTCAAGGCGCTGTTGTTTCTGACCGCCGGGTCGGTGATGCACGCGCTGGCGGGCCAGGTTGACCTGAGAAAAATGTCCGGCCTGCGGCATAAGATGCCGATCACGGCGATCCTGATGCTGATCGGCTGTCTGGCGCTGTCGGGTTTTCCCTTTATCACGGCCGGGTTTTATAGCAAGGACCTGATCCTCGCCTCGGCCCTTGAAAAGGGTTTAAGCGAACACAACCCGCTCTACACCGTGCTGGCTGTGGTCGGCCTGCTTACCGCGCTGCTCACCGCGTTCTACACGTTCCGGCTGTGGTTCCGCGTGTTTACCGGGCCGGTCGAATATGAAATGGGCGACCAGCACCACGGCGACGAGCACGGCCATGGCCATACGGAGACGGGCAAAATCCGCGTTGTGCACCATCACGAGCCGCACGAGATGCCGTGGCTGATGAACGCGCCGCTGGTGGTGTTGGCCCTCGGCGCGATTTTCGCCGGCTTTTTCGGGGTGGGTGAATACCACGGCTGGGTCGGCGGTTCGCTCGACGGCTCAACCGCCCACATCGCCGCGCCCGGACATGGCGACACCGCTCCGCTCACGCTGCTGGGGATGAACCTGCACACGGCGATGATGGTGATCAGCAGCGTGATCGCGATCGTGGGGATCACCGCGGCGGCGTATTACCACTGGCTGAACCGCGCGGCTGCGGAACAATTTGCCGAGCGGTTTCCCCGTTTGGTGCGGCTGCTGGCGGACAAGTACTACGTCGATGAGCTGTACCATGCCGTGATCGTCAAACCACTGCGGGTCATCGGCGAACTGTGCTACGTCTTCGATCGGTTGGTGATCGACGGGCTTGTCTCGGCGGTGACTTTGGTACCGAAGGGGCTGGGTTGGGCCGCCAAGTGTGCGCAAACCGGGGCGCTGCAGGGTTACGGGCTCGGCATGGCAATCGGCGCAACCGTTGTCGTGCTGCTGGTGATCATCAAGGTGCTATAGGACATGTTTGATTTCACGGACGCGAGCCTGCTGGTCCCGATGATGGTGTTTATCCCGCTGCTTGGCGGGCTGGCTTTGTTGCTGCCTGTGGGGTTTGCCGGGCGGGATTCGAGCGTTCGCCATTACGCCCTGCTCAACACCCTCGTGACGTTTGCGGTGTCGCTGATCGTGCTTGGGCTTTTCATTTTCGGTGACGGCGCCGCGAGCCGGTTCAGTTCGTCCGTGACGTGGGTAGCTGCGTTCGGTCTATCGTTCGGGTTCGGGATCGACGCGGTGTCGCTGTGGCTGGTGATGCTGACGACGTTTCTGATGCCGATGGTGGTGCTCGGATCGTTTTCGGGGATCACCAAAAGGGTCAGGGAGTTTTATCTGTGGCTGCTGGTTCTGGAAGCGGCGATGATCGGCACGTTCGTCGCCACCGATATCATCTTCTTCTACATCTGTTTTGAGTTTACGCTGGTGCCGCTGTTTTTCCTGATTGGGATTTACGGGTCATCGCAAAGGCTCAAGGCGGCGAGGGTGTTTTTCTTTTACACCTTCACCGGGTCGATGCTCACGTTCGCCGGTGTGCTGTACGTGGCGTGGTACGCCTCGCAGCCGCAGGAACTGGGGCGGTGGACGTTCGACATCGGCGAGTTGACGCGCGCGGCACAGCAGATGCCTTATGCCACACAGGCGTGGGTGCTGCTGGCGTTATTGGCAGGCTTTGCGGTGAAGGTGCCACTGTTTCCGGTGCACACCTGGCTGCCGCTGGCGCACACGGAGGCCCCCACGGCCGGCTCGGTGGTCCTGGCGGGTGTACTGCTGAAACTGGGCACCTATGGGCTGTTGCGATTCGCCCTGCCGATGTGCCCCGAGGCGGTCGTTGCCTTTGCGCCGTACATCGGCGTTGTTGCCGTGACCGGCATCCTCTACACGGCGCTGGTCTGCTGGGTGCAGAAGGACATCAAGAAGCTGATCGCTTACTCGTCGGTGTCGCACCTGGGCTTTTGCGTGTTGGGGATGTTCGCGCTCAATGTGCAGGGGGTGAGCGGATCGGTGATGTACATGATCAATCACGGCCTGTCCACCGGGGCGCTGTTCCTGTGCGTGGGCATGATCTACGAGCGGTTCCACACCCGCGAGATGCGGCAGATGAGCGGGCTTGGCCGAGTCATCCCGGTCTGGTCGTTCTTCATGGTGTTCTTCTGCCTGGCGAGCGTGGGGCTGCCGGGGCTTAACGGTTTTGTGGGCGAGTTCCTCACGCTGCTGGGCGCGTTCAACGCGCCACAGGTGCTGGGTTGGCCCTACGCGGCGACGGCCGGGCTCGGCTTGGTCCTCGGCGCGATCTACATCCTCTACATGGTCGGCAAGGTCGTGTTCGGGCCGGTCAAGGTGCCGGGGCAAGAAAGTCACCCTGTCAAAGACCTGAGCCGTCGTGAAATCGCAACGCTGGCGCCGCTGGCGGTCGCGTGCCTGGCGCTGGGGCTGTATCCCAATCCCGTGCTCAAGAGTCTTGATGAACCGATCGCAAGGCTAATCGAACCGGCCAGATTGGTCATCAGCGCGACAAATCCGAACACAATCGCCGGCGTCAACCTGGACAACACCGCCCAACGGACGGGCAACTGAACACGGCATGGTCGAGAAACTGGCGACACTCTGGCCCGAGATCACGCTGCTGGTTGGTGCGTGCGTGTGTCTGTTCCTTGGTCTGGCGCCATCGGCGACGGCCAGGCGGGCCCCGGCGTGGATCGCGGCGGCGGCGCTCATCGTCGCCGCGTTGATCGCCTGGTTCGGCGCTGACGTACACGAGATGGGCGGGTTGGCCCTGTACGTCAAACTCATGGTCGTTGCGGTCGGGCTATTGCTTCTGATGCTGGTGGCACAGGTGCCTGATCAGCTCAAGCAGGTAACCGAGGCCGAAGCCCATGCGGGCAGCCGGTTCGAGCCGGGCGACGTGATGCGCGGCGAGTTCTTTGCCTTTTTCCTGTTGAGCCTGGCGGGCGTGATGCTGTGTGCCGGGGCGAACGACCTGGTGTGGCTGTTTCTGGCGCTTGAGTTAACGAGCCTGCCGGCATACGTGATGGTGGCGATCAGCCGGGACCGCATCGCGGCGCAGGAGTCGGCGATCAAGTATTTCTTTCTGGGTGCGATGGCCGCGGCCGTGTTCCTTTACGGCTTTACGCTCATCTATGGGGCAACGGGCACAACCCAGTTCGACGCGATTGCCCGATACGTGGGCGAAAACGGCGCGTCGCCGCTGTTCGTAACCGGGCTGGTGCTGGCGGTGGTGGGGATCGGCTTCAAGATCGCCGCGGTGCCGATGCACTTCTACGCCGCCGACGTGTACGAGGGCGCGGCGGTGTCGGTGACGGCGTTTCTGGCGTTTGTGCCCAAGACGGCCGGGTTTGTCTCGATCATCCTGTTGCTGGGGCTGGGCGGTCAGACGCTGCCGGAGGCGGTGACGTGGCTGGTGTGGGCGATGGCGGCGGCGACGATGACCGTCGGCAATGTGCTGGGGCTGTTGCAGCACAACGTCAAACGGGTGCTGGCGTACAGCTCGATCGCCCATTCGGGCTACATGCTCGTGGCGCTGGTCGGCGGCGTGGCGGCGAGCACCGGCAGTGCGCTGGGCAACGGCGTGGCCGCGGTGCTGTTCTACCTGATCGCTTACGCGCTGGGAAACCTCGGGGCGTTTGCCGTGCTGGGGTGCCTGCGGGCACGCGGCGAAGAGGCCGACACGTTTGACGACATCTCGGGCCTGTCCAATCGCCACCCCGCTCTGGCGGCGATCATGCTCGTAAGCATGCTGTCGCTGGTCGGACTGCCGCCGCTGGTCGGTTTCGTCGGCAAGGTGTACCTGTTCGGCACGGCGATTCAGCACGGGTTCGTGTGGCTGGTGATCATTGCCGTGCTCAACAGTGCCGTCTCAGCGGTTTACTACCTGCGGATCGCGGCGGCGTGTTACTTCGGCGAGCCTGAAGAGCGCACGCAAGCGGCCGCGTTGGGGCCGCGACAGTTCAGCGCGATGATCGCTGCCGTCGCAGCGCTGCTGCTCGGCGTCAGCGGTAACTGGCTGGTGAATGCAACGATTGCGGCCGCGGCGCCGATGGTGACACCGCGCGCCGTTGCAACCGAACGCAAATCGGTGGATGAACCGGTGGCGGATATCGCCGACCTGGCCGACGCCACGATGCAGGGACGGGCCGATTCGGTCGAACCTTAACCGATCAGATCAAATAGAGGCGTGGGGTCTGAAAGGTTTTCAACGGCGATGTCGGCGCCGGCCGCATCGAGTTCGGCGATGCTGTACCTGCCGGTGGCGACGCAGAATGAGACGCATCCGTGCGCCTTGGCGCAGTGGACGTCATGCGGGGTGTCGCCGATGACGACGACATGCTTCGGATCGGCCTTTTCGCGCCAGTGTGCCTCGTATTTCCGCATAGCCAACAGAGTCAGTTCGGGGCGGCTGGGGGCGTCGTCGCCCAAGGCGGTGATCTGGAACCACGCCGGGTCGAGCCCGACGACGGTGAACTTGATTGGCACGGCCGCGCGGTAGTTGCCACTGAGCAGGCCAAGCTGGGCGTCGTTGGTCTGCTGGTTGCGGCGGCGCAGTTCTGTCAGCGTGTCGAGGATGCCCGGCATCAGGTGCACGTGGTGTGCGGTTCGGGCAATCTCACTGCGGAGTCGGCTTAGATACAGATCACGAAAGGCGTCGTGGTAAAGGTGGGCGTCGTCGATGCCGTGACGGTCGGCCAGCTCGCGATAGATCACCGGGTCGAGCTTGCCGGCCAGGTCGAACCCGTCGAGGCTGAAGCCGTCACCGAACAACTGCGCCCCGGCGTCGGCCATCGCGCGGATGCCCGCACCGCCGGACAGCAGCAGCGTTCCATCAATGTCAAACAGCAGCAGGGTTCTGGTCATGGTGCGGTGCCGGACGGACCGGCGTCTGTTGCGGCGGGCTCTTCCTGGGCGGCGGGCTCTTCCTGGGCGGCGGGTTCTTCCTGGGCGGCGGGTTCTTCCTGGACGGCGGGTTCTTCCTGGACGGCGGGTTCTTCTTCCTGGGCGGCGACCTGCTCCAGAGCGACGCGGTGGGCTCGCGCGAAGGCGGCGACCTGTTCGTCACCGTGACGCAGCGCCGCATTGATCGCCGGCGATTGGGGGTCGGTCACCTGTGTCGCCAAGTAAGTGATTCGCAGCCGCGGGTCGCCGCTTCGCTCGGCCAATTCATAGACGCGGCCAAACAGGTCGCGCGATTCTGCCGTCGGCGGGCAGAACCGAACGACCCACGCCCGGCCGATCGCACCGAGGTCGGGGTAAATCTGGTTCACCGCGTCGCCGATCTTCTGGGCCATCGCCTTGGCCTCGTCCTGCTCCGCCGCGGCCAACATGGGCCCGAGCTGCGCCAGCCGCGCCAAGGCCACCAGCTTTTCCGCCGGGTCGGGCTGGTGCATGGCGGCGATCCAGCGATCCACGTTCGGCTCGGTCGGCGGCAGCCCGAGCACTTCGATCATGTAGACCGAGTCGGTGCCGCCCATGGGCCCGGTGGCGAGCCCGCCGGCCGCGGTTAGCCGCGGATCGAGGATCACCGTGGCGCTGAAGCCGATCGTCTGCACGGGCATCGCCGCCAGGAATGTGCCCAGCGGCGAACGATCCAATCGGACCGACAAATCCAGCCCCTGGCGCGGCCCAAACGTCAGTCGCCGGCCCATATCCACCACGCTTGGCGGCAACACGCCCATCGACCGGCCCGCCTGACGCGGAGAGATGTAGATCAGGACGTTGGACGGCACCGGCTTGTCCGGACCGATCGCCAGCGCCAAGTCTGTCACGTTGCGGAACTGCAGCCGGGCGGTGATCGGCTCGAGGTAGCTGTAGCGCACGGGCTCAACCTTGATGTCCACATACACCCACGGGTCCTGCTGCGGGTCGGGCAACACCAACTGGCGAGGCCAGGCCTCGACCAGCCGTGATAGTTTGGCGCCGATCTCGGTCGGCATTCCGGGTGTCTGCTCCGCCGCGAACAGGTCCAACGCCGCGATCACCGCGGCGATCCCGCCCGGCTCGATCGCCATGACCCGACGCAGCGCCGCCGTCTTTTCGTTGTCGCCGAACGGGTCAATCTGCGTTAGCGCATATGCGGCGAAGGCGTCGTGCTCCGCCAGTGGCCTGAGCAACTGCTGCGCCGCTTCGGACTCGCCGCGACGCCAGGCCAGCCAACCCCGCACCCGCGCCATGAATGGGTCATCGTCGAGACGATCGGCCGCGGCTTGCTCCAACAGCTCAGCCGCCTTGTTCACATCACGATTAAACCAGGCCCCCAGCCACGCCAACTGGGCCATCGCTTCGGCGTCGCCGGCATGGACCTGGCTGCGGACCTGTTCGTGCAACTGGTCGAACGACGCTTCAGCGTCGGCACGCCGGCCGATCTGATGCAGGATCGCCGTCTGCAGCAACTGCAACTCAAACGGCAGCGGCGAGGCTTGCTCCTCACCTTCGGGGGCGGGCTTGGCGGCTTGCACCATCTTGAGCAGTCCCAAGGCATCAATGGTCTTGCCCTGGCCAACCAGGCTCACCGCCCAACTCCCATACAACTGATCATCACCCAAGCCGCCGAGCCGCGTTATTGCGACGTCGAACTGCTGCGCTGCGGCCTCATAGGCGCCGTAGGCCAACAGCAATTCTCCCAGACGCCGGTGCACTTGCGGGTCCACCGGGTCGGCCCGTAACAGACCCAGGATGGCCACCGCAATATCCGTCGGCGGCCTTTGGGTGTTGACCATCAGGTCGTAGATCATCATGGCGGCGGCCTTGTTGGTCCGGTCGGTCCGCATGGCAAAGTACAGCCACTTGCGGGACAAGTCGTCCTTGCCGCCTTCGTAGGCCGCGGCCGCCAGGTAGGACGCCAGCCGCGATTGAATCGCCTGGCTCAGTCGCCGGTCACCGGTGCGACTGAGCACCCGCTCGACCAACTGAACGCGGGCATCAAGCGTGGTGTTCTCCTGCTCAAGGCGTTGGAGGATCAGGTCCAGCAGTGCCGCGTCGTCTTCCGGCCGCAGCCGGCAATACTCGCGGAGCGCGGCCAGTTCACCGGCGGGGTCCTCAAACATCTGCGCCAACTCACGCCGATACCGCCACAGCTCGGCGTCGTCCGGCACCAGCTCCAACGCCATGTCCAGCAGGATCCGCGCACGCGTGAGGTGGGCCTGGTCGAGTTCGTCCTCATTGAGGCCGCTCCCGTCTCCGATCACCCCAAGGACTAACAGCATGTACTGATCGGCCAGCATGGCCTCGGGCGTCATTTGTGGGCCAAGCGAAAGGTCCTGCCCGTATAAGCCAGCGGCCCCTGCCAGCACGATCAAAAGCACCCACACGCTCACCCGTGACCCGCACCACTGGTTACAACCTGTTGCCTGCATCCGGGAAGTTCCTGTTCGACAAGTATCACGTCAACACATGCCGTCAGACGTATATCGTACCGCCTAACACATACCACGACATAAGTCGGCAAATAGTTCGCGATTACCCCGTCACTAACGCCGGGCCTAGGTGGATATTTACTTACTCAGCGCAACATTCCCCCCAGGCGTGACAGGCCCCCAATCACTACCCCGCTGATGCACCGCCGCCCCGGCCCGGGGCCTGATCGCCCAGACCACCGGCCAACTCATGGACAAACCGGCTCACCTGATCCACCACCGCCTGCGAACCCGCCTCACGGTGCTCGGCCACACGGCGCATGAGCGCCGAGCCCACAATCGCCGCGTCCGCCACCTGCACCACGTCATGCACCTGCTGCGCGCTGGAGATGCCAAACCCCACCGCAATCGGCAGGTCCGTCACCTCACGCAGACGCTGGATCCGCTGCGACAGGTCCGGCGGCAAGGCCGACCGTTCACCGGTGATCCCCGCTCGGGACAACAGATACACAAACCCGCTCGACGTTGCGGCGATTCGCCTGGCCCGGTCGATCGGCGTGGTCGGGGCGATCAGCACGCTGCACGCCAGACCCGCTTGGGCCACCGTTTGCATCACCGCCTCCGACTCGTCCACCGGCAGGTCAGGAAAGATAAACCCGTCGAACCCTGCGGCCGCCGCGTCGCCCACAAACCGCTGAGCACCGATCCGGTGCACGATCGTGTAGCTGACCATCGCCACCAGCCCCATGCGCAGCTTCGACCGCGCGTCGGCCACCATCTGCAGGACGTGGGCCACTTTCAACCCGCGCCCCAGCGCATACGTCATCGACGACTGGATCACCGGGCCGTCGGCAATTGAATCTGAAAACGGGATACCTACCTCACACACACTCGCCCCCGCCGCCTGCGCCGCTTCGAGCAGCCGACCCGTCGTCCGCACGTCCGGGTCCCCTGCCGTCACATAAGGCATCAGCGCGCCGCGATGCTTGCCTTTGCCCTGCCGCAACTGAGTGAAAATCTGATCGATCCGGTTCATCTGCACGATCTTACTGCAAAGCCACGATCCTTGGCCGCGGTTCCGTTGGGACTGTTAGCCCCACCGGACCGACGAGAACCGTAACGTTCCGTACGTGTCCCCTATAAAGCATGCAGCGCACCCTCCGTGCGCACAATCTCGCACCCACTGATCACTGGTCACTGACCACTGTAACCTTGTCGCTCGCACCACTTACTCCTCAGCCCCGAGCCCCGGAACCTTAAACCCGAACCCCAATTTTTTCTCCGCCACCTTCCCATTTGTGCGCGCT
>JAZGCX010000203.1:0-3357 GCA_036477175.1 Phycisphaeraceae bacterium | reverse complement strand
CATGCCGATGGACGAGGTTGAACCGGCGGGTCGGTTTGTGCTGATGACGCTGATGATGGTGGGCGGGTCACCGGGCGGCACGGCCGGTGGGATGAAAACCACAACGGTGGCGTTGCTGGTGCTGACCATTGCCGCGACGGTGCGGCGGCGGCAGCACACCGAGGCGTTCAAGCGGCGGATCAGTGACCCCCTGGTGCGTCGGGCGGCGACGATCGGCGCGTGTTTCGTCGCCCTGGTGTGCGTGGCGATAGGGCTGCTGAGTCTGAGCGAGCCGGTGCCGTTCGGTGATGTGGCGTTCGAGGCGATCAGCGGCGCGACCACGACGGGGCTGTCCACGGGGATCACGGGCGAGTTGACCGGGTTCGGCAAGGTCGTGATGATCGGCACGATGTTTCTGGGCCGCGTCGGGCCGCTGGCGCTGCTGGGCGCGCTATTGTTCGGTTCGCGTCCGGCCCGGCCGTATGATTACCCCCATGAGGACGTGGTCATGGGCTAGAGGACCTGTCGGGGCTCGATGACGAAATCCCACAACGGAGCGGTCATGCAACGTTTTGTCGTGATCGGATTGGGGCGATTCGGCTCGCGTCTGGCGCGGAACCTGGCGGCGGCGGGGCGGGAGGTGATCGCCATCGACCGCAATGAAAGGATCGTGGACGACGTGCGTGACGATGTGACGATGGCGATCGCCTTGGACGCGACGGATGAGCAGGCGCTGCGGTCGCAGGGCATCGACCAGGTGGACGCGGCGGTGGTGGGTATCGGTGAGAACTTTGAGGCCAGCGTGTTGTGCACCGCGGTGCTCAAGCAGATCGGCGTGCAGCGGGTGATCGGCCGGGCAATGACGCGCACCGGGTCACAGATCCTGTCGCGGATCGGCGCCGATGAGGTGGTGAATCCGGAGGACGAGTCGGCCGACCGTTGGGCGTCGCGGCTGATCAGCCCGCAGTTCCTCAGCCAGTTTGAGTTGGACCGGCAGATCAGCATCGTGGAGGTCAGGACGCCTGCCGACTGGGTTGGCCGCACGCTTTTGGACATCAAGCCGCGCAGTGAACTGGGGATTCATGTGGTGGCGATCAAGCGGACGGCCGATGATGACGGCGCCAAGGCCGGCCGGGCCGTGCTGTACCTGCCGATGCCCGACGTGCCGCTGGCGGGCGACGACCTGCTGCTGCTGATGGGCCGGGCCGTGGACCTGGCACAATTGCCGACGGATGAAGAATAACCGCTAACCGCTAACCGCTGGCAGATGCTGTACGCTGCGGGCTGTCGCGGCTTGTTGTCGGAGTCTTGTGGATGAACATTGTCATCAGTGGTGCCGGTGACGTCGGCCGCCACGCAGCCGAGGTGCTGGGCGGCGACGGGCACAACATCACGATCATCGACCGCGACCTGCGGAAACTGGTGCCGATCGAGGACGTGCTGGACGTGCGGACGTTGCACGGCAACGGCGCCGATGCCCAAGTGCTGCGGGAAGCCGGCTGCGTCAAGGCCGACCTGTACATCGCCGCGACGGACATCGATGAGATCAACCTTTTGTCGGCGTCGATCGCCGCGGGGCTTGGGGTGAAGCGGACGATCGCTCGCGTGCACCACGGTGCATACTTTGAGCGTCGCGGCATCGACTACGCCCGGCATTTCGGGGTCGATCATCTGGTCTGCCCCGAGCACACGACCGCGGTGGCGATCGCCCAGACCCTGCGGAACCCCGGGGCGCTGGCGGTGGAGCGGTTTGCCCGCGGCATGATCGAGATGCTGCAGCTTGCGGTGAGCGCCGAAGCACCGGTGGTCGGGCAGGTGCTGTCGGAGATTGCGCTGCCGCGTTCAGTGCGTCTGGCGGTGGTGGAGCGCGATCGCACGGTCTTCATCCCCGATGCCGACACCGTGATCCGCAGCGGCGACATTGTCACGCTGGTGGGTGAGACCGGCGGGTTTGATAAGGTCAATAAGCTGTTTCAGATCGACGCGGACCGCCGCAAGAAGATCATGATCATGGGGGGCACGCCGTTGAGCGTGTGGCTGTGCCGGGCGCTGCGTGGGCGGATGTTCAGCGTGCGGCTGTTTGAGTGGGACCGGGCCCGGGCGGAGGAGCTGAGCGCCAAGCTGGATTGGGTGACGGTGCTGCGTGTGGACCCGATGGACGCCGACACGATGACGCTCGAGCGGATCGATCAGGCCGACGCGTTCGTCACCGCCACGGCCGATGACGAGCACAATATGCTAGCCGCGGCGCGGGCCAAGAGCATGGGCGCCAAGAGCGCGATCGCGGTGCTGCAGCGCACGACGTATCTGCACCTGCTCAAGCACGTCGGGATCGACAAGGCGTTCAGCCCGCGGTCCACGGCGGTGGCGGAGATCCGGCGGTTGCTGTCGGACCCGGCTCATCGCATGGCGTCCTTGGCCGAGGGCGTGGCCGATATCCTTGAGGTCCGCGTGCCCGAGACGGCGCGGAAGGTGATCGGCGTGCCCCTGAAGGACCTGACCTTCCCCGGTCACAGCATTGTCGCGGCGATCCAGCGTGGCGATAAGGTCCGCGTCCCGGGCGCCGCCGACACCATCGCCGCCGGCGATACGGTTGTCCTGATCGCCCCGGCCGGTGCGGAGAAGCAGATCAAGTCGGTCTTCTCGGTTAAATGATGTGCCGCGCAAAGCGGGCGACTGAATCGCAGGTGCGGATCGCCCAACGAACGATAGGAACAGCCGGTGAGCATACGTTTTGTCGTGCGACAGCTCGGCCTGCTGACGATGGTGCTCAGCGCGGCGATCTTCGCGGTCGTGGTGTGGTCGGCGGTTGACTGGTCCAGGGGTGACCCGGCGGAAGCGGCGGCGCTGCGTGCGCTGGCGATGACAATGGGCTGCGGGCTGGCGGCCGGTTTGCTGATGTGGGTGGTGGGCCGGCGCGGCCGCGAAGACTTGCTGGGCCGGCGCGAGGCGCTGTTGCTGGTGGCGCTGTCATGGCTGGTGGGGGCGGCGCTGGCGGCGCTGCCTTTTCGGTTGTGGGCAATGATCGGGCCCGGCGTGGCGGCCGACCACCCGTTTCACTCGTACATCAACTGTTACTTCGAGGCGATGAGCGGGTTGACCACCACCGGCGCGACCGTGCTGAGCGCCATCGCACCGGTTCCGCGTGGGTTGTTGCTGTGGCGGGCGCTGACGCACTGGCTGGGCGGGCTGGGCATCGTCGTGCTGTTCGTCGCGGTGCTGCCGTCGGTGGGGATCGGCGGCAAGCGGCTGTTTCAGGTCGAAGCGCCCGGGCCGACGCAGCAGGGCGTTCGCCCACGGATCGCCGAAACCGCCCGGGTGCTCTGGATGATCTATCTGGGGCTGACGGTCGCCGAAGTGCTGATGCTGCGCGTGTTG
>JAZGCX010000202.1:0-4333 GCA_036477175.1 Phycisphaeraceae bacterium | reverse complement strand
GGACCGAAGTAGGCGTGGGCGAACTGGAGCAGCGTGGTCTTGAGGTCCGCCATGCTGACGTGGTGATCGACGTACAGGCCCTCGATCTGATGGAACATGGAGTAGTGTGTTGCGTCGTGCTCATCGGGCCGATAGACGCGTCCGGTCGCCACGATCCGCAGCGGCGGCTGGGTCTTTTCCATCACGCGGATCTGGATCGTGCTGGTCTGCGACCGCAGCAGGTGGGACTCGTCGATGTAGAAATTATCCATCGGGTCGCGGGCGGGGTGCTCGGGCGGGATGTTCAATGCGACGAAGTTGTGGTACTCGTCCTCGACCTCCGGCCCGGTCGCCACGTCGAAGCCCATTCGGCCGAACACGTCGGCCAACTCGTCGATCGTCTGGGTGATGATGTGGGCGCGGCCAAGGCGGGGCGGCAGGCCCGGCTCCGTGACGTCAATAAGAGGCTTGAGGTCTGAGGCTTGAGGCTTGGCGCCGAGTTGGTCTTTCCTGGTCTCGAACGCTTCCTGGATCTTCTGCCGCAGCGTGTTGGCCTGCTGCCCGAATGCCGGCTTCTGATCCCTGGGCACGTCCTTGAGCATGCCCAACAGTTGTTTGACCGCGCCCCTGGCCCCCAGGTACTTGATGCGGAACTGCTCGAGTTCGTCCGCGGTGGAAACGGCGTCGAGGTCTGCGGCGGATTGCTGCTCGAGCTGGTTGATCTTGTCAAACATGCCCGCGACAGGATACACAAAAGTAGCCTGCCGGGAGACCGGGACAGTTTCGCGCAGATCGGTCATGGCGCCGCCGTCGTGGGTTGGTTCCCCATCGCGTGTGGTGACTCGCTTATCGAAGCGGCTTACCGTTGAATGTAATCGATTGTGGGCGCGATGGTTTGGGGGCTTGCGCAGCGGCAGGCCGGCCCAGCCAGTGCCGCAGACAGCGCCACGACAAATGCACCAGATATGCCGACGCGGCGAGAATGATCAGGCTGACAATGATGAACTCGGTCATGTCAGACGCCCGGGCCCATAATAGCAGTGCCGAGTTGGTAGGTGACCACCGCCGCAACCCACGCCAGTGTGGTCATATAAGCAAACGCAAAGCCCGCCCACTTCCAACTGGTTTCCCTGGCGATCACGACCAGTGTCGCGCTGCACTGCATGCACAAGGCGAAAAAGACCATTACCGCCAAACCGACCGGCAAGGTAAATACCGGCGAACCATCCGGCCAGGTTGAACCGGCCATTGCCGTGATCAAGTCGACGTTTTGTTCATCGACATCCCCGCCGAGGTTGTAGATGATGCCCAGCGTGGCAATGATCACCTCGCGGGCCGGGAAACTGCCGAGAACGCTGACGGTGATCTTCCAATCGAACCCGGCGGGTGCGAAGATCGGCTGAGCCATTTTGCCCAGCCGCCCCATGATGCTTTGTTCAAGATATCGCCCTTCGAGCCGGTGCTGAAGACCCTCAGAGTCGTTCAGCATTTGTTGGGCCGACTCGATCGAGACGGCCTGTGCCGCAGCGACGTCCTGCACCAACTGCTGCTCGACGCTTTGCGGTCGGGGGAAATAGCACATCGTCCAGATGATGATAGACATGGCGAAAATGACGGTGCCGGCGCGGAGGAGAAACTCTCGGCCGCGCTGGTACATCCGCCACAATACGTCGCTCCACCGCGGCACGCGGTAAGGCGGCATCTCCAGAATAAACGGCACCGGCTTGGCGCGAAAGACAAAGCGATTGAGCACAAAGGCGATCGGGATCGCCAGCATCAGGCCGAAAATGTGCATAAAGAACAGGACAAACGCGGCCCAACCGGCACCGTATTGGGGTTCGACGAACGCGCCGATCAGTAACACGTACACCGGCAAACGAGCCGAGCAGCTCATCAGCGGCGCGATCAGGATGGTCGTCAGTCTTGCCTTGGAATCTTCGATGGTTCTTGCGCCCATGATGCCGGGCACGGCACAAGCGTAGCAGCCGAGCATGGGCACAAAGCTTTTGCCGTTGAGCCCGCACCAACTGAACATCTTGTCCATCAAGAACGCGGCCCGCGCTATATAGCCGGTGTCTTCAAGCAGACAGATGAAAAAGAACAGAAGCAGGATTTGCGGCAGGAAGACGATGACGCTGCCGACGCCGGCGATCAGGCCGCCGGTTACGAGCGCCTGAAGCACCGGTGTCGCTTCCAGCAAGCTGCCGGCCGCCTTGCCCAGCAGGCCGAACAATGCTTCGATCCCGTCCATAAAAGGCACGGCCAGCGTGTAGATGGACCAGAACACGGCATACATGACACCGGTGAACACGATCAGACCCCAGAAACGGTGGGTTAGCAGATTGTCGATCGATTCGGTGTGCGTGGCCCTGCGGCGGCGGGGGAACGTGACGATCTGCTCAAGCCGCCGGCCCAGCCAGTGGTAGCGCAAGGAGGATTCCACCTGCAATGGATCATGGCCCGCTTCGCGCAGCCTTTGGCGGGCCGCGGTGATTACTTGCTCCTGCTCCGCGTTGGGCCAGCCGAGCCGGTCACCGATAGCGGACTCGGCGTCAAAGAGCAGGCGCATGGCCTCGGCTTGGCTGATTGCCTGGCCGGGCGACCGTTGCACCTCCCGCTGAATTTGCTTGGCGGCACCGGTCACGTCATCAGGCCAGTCCACGGTCGCCATGCACGGCTGCGTGTCCAACGCGTCGGCGATCGCCTGCCGCAGTTGGTCAATGCCCCGGCCTTGATGGGCAACCGTGGGAACGACAGGCACGCCCAGTTGCCTTGATAGGTAATCGACCTCGATGTGGATGCCCCGATCCAGCGCCGCGTCCCACATGTTCAGCGCAATGACTATGGGCAAACCGGTATCGGCAATCTGTGAGGCGAGAAACAGGTTGCGCAGAAGGTTGGTTGCGTCGACCACGCACACGACCAGATCGGGTCGGGCCGTCCCGGTCATTCGGCCGGTCAACACATCGATGACGATGCGCTCGTCTGCGCTCAGTGCCGCCAGCGAATAGGCGCCGGGCAGGTCGATCACAGACAGATCACCGCGTGGCAACCGCAAGGTGCCCAGTTTCTTTTCGACGGTGACGCCGGGGTAATTCGCCACGCGCTGGCGCGCCCCCGTCAGCCGGTTGAACAGCGCGGTCTTGCCGGTGTTGGGATTGCCCACCAGAGCGACCGTCGCAGTCGTCGTGCTGGTGGTGGGTGGCGCCGCTGCGGTCAGGGAGGTCACGCCTGTTGCTCCGAATCGGGCCGATTCATCGGCAGGCGGGGTCGTCGGGGTCGATGGTCAGCATGGCGGCGTCGCAGCGACGGACGCTCACCTCGCAGCCGGCCATTCGCAGGGTGATCGGGTCGCACAACGGGGCTTCACGGACCATCTCCACGCGCGTTCCCGGCAACAGCCCCATGGCGAGCATCCGCTGAGCATGGGTATCCTGGCCGTCCATCGAAACCACCCGGCCGGCCTGGCCTGGCATTAAGTCATTTACTGTCAATTTCTTACGTACTTCCGCGGCCATTGGTGCAGTTCCCTATCAGTAGGGTGCAGCGACTCGGCAGAATGCTAATGAATTACTCTCACATCAGCAGATTTCGATCTTGCAACTCAAAATCAATTCCACGGCGTACTCTAGCCGATCGCCCCCAACTGTCAAGACCATATAGTCTTTTTATGTGCTCGATTCATTCTCCGGCCAGTACCCGGTGCAGCCGCCCGCGGCTTGCCAAGTCACAGCCCAGCCTGGAGCAGATCGGCCCACGACACCGACGTGGCCAGACGAAGGCCGGCTGGCTGCGGTCACGGCTTGTGATGGGCGGCTGCGAAAAGGATCAGTGCATCACGCGGAAGCCGATGTCCTTTCGCCAAAAGGCGCCGTCGAAGCGGATCTTTTCACACGCGTCATTGGCTTTCTGTTGGGCTTGCTTAAGGTCGTTGCCCATGGCACAGACGTTCAGGACGCGGCCCCCGGAAGTCAGCAACCGGTTATTTTGTAGCGTCGTGCCGGCGTGGAAGACGATCACGTCATCGAGTGCTTCGGCATCGTCGATGCCGGTGATAGGTTTTCCTTTTTCGTAGGGGCCGGGGTAACCGCCGCTGGCCATGACCACGCAGCAGCAGCAGCGGTTGTCCCAGGACAGGTCAACGTCGGCGAGTGTGCCTTCGCAAGTGGCGAGCATGATCTGCACGAGGTCGCCGCGGAGTCGCATCATCAGCGGCTGCGTTTCGGGGTCGCCGAATCGGCAATTGAACTCGAGCACTTTGGGTCCACCGGCGGTGAGCATGAGACCGGCGTATAGGACGCCTTTGTATTGGATGCCGTTGCGCCGCAGTGCATCGACGGTGGGGACAAGGACC
>JAZGCX010000201.1:0-3706 GCA_036477175.1 Phycisphaeraceae bacterium | reverse complement strand
GCGGTGTTCGCTCATCTGCTCACCGGCGGCAACGCGATGACGGGCCAACCGGTCAACATGTACGTGGCCGCGGGTTTGACGCTGCTTTTCACTGCCGCGTCGGTGACGTTGGCGGTGCGATTGGTGGGTCGGCCGCGCAAGGACGGGACGTGATGAACGCAAGTGCACTGCAACGGTTGCCCGTGATCCTGCTGGCAGCCGCGTTGCTCGCCACGACGGTCGTGATCGTGCTGACACTGACACGCCGCAATGAAGCCGGCGTGCCCCAACTGCGTCGCGGCACCGAACAGCCCGACGTGCGGATCGCCCTGCCGCCGTTCTCACTGACCGACACGACGGGCCGACCGTTCGGAAGCGAACAACTCAAAGGAACCATTTGGATCGCCGACTTTATCTTCACGCGGTGTGGCGGGCCGTGTCCGGCCATGACCACGCAGATGGCCGGGCTTCAACAGCGGCTGCGCAGCCATCGGCGGTGGGCGGACATCCGTTTGGTCAGCGTGAGCGTCGATCCGGGCTTCGACACACCCCAGGTGCTCGCCGACTACGCCCGCCGCTACCAGGCCGACCCGGACCACTGGCGGTTCCTCACCGGCACGCAACAGCAGGTGTGGACGCTCATCCGCAACGGCTTCAAGCTCCCTGTGTTCGAGAACACCGAAAACGCCAGTATGCCCATCGTTCACAGCCAGAAGTTCGTGCTCGTCGACCGCGACGGCAATATCCGCGGCTATTACGAAGGCCTCGACGAACAACAGCGCGCCGAGTTGCTCAACGCCCTCGAACAAGTGCTTGGCGAAATAACGAAACCCGAATAACGAATGGCGAAACCGGCGGCGCGTGTTGGCGGTTTGATTCTTTGCTTATTCGACATTCGTCATTCTGACTTTCCCGAAGGGAGGTTGTCTTGGACCCATCCGTGCTGCCTTCAATCAACGCCAGCCTCAACGCCGTCGCCGCCGTGCTGCTGATCGTTGGCGTGGTGCTGATCAAGCTCAAACACGTCACCGCACACAAGCGGTGCATGCTGACTGCCTTCGCCGTCTCGACCGCATTTCTTGTGCTCTACATCACCGACAAGGCCATTAAACGCGGCGTGCACACGCCGTTTAACGCCGAGGGGATTGTGAAAACGCTCTACTATGTCATGCTGATCAGCCACATCCTGTTGGCGATGACCGTCCCGGTGCTGGCGATCTGGCTGATCCGATTGGGATTGTCGGAGCGATATGACAGGCACCGCCGTGTCGCTCACATCGCCTGGCCGATCTGGATGTACGTCTCAATCACCGGCGTGCTGATCTACGTGATGCTGTATCATTGGAACCCGCAGTAAGAGCGAAGAGTGAAGAGCGAAGAGCGAAGAGTGAAGAGCGAGAAAGACCACATGGAACAATTTCGGCCCGATAACGAGAATCGTCGCTCTTCGCTAGTCGCTCCACGCTCTTCGGCTTTCATCCCGCCGACTGCCGAGCAGGTCGGCGCACATCTGGACCGTTACCCGCCGCGCGGCCCGTCACGAGTGGGGGCGTGGATGACGCTCGGGGTGGTCGTGCTCCTGGTGATGACGTTGCTGACGAACCAATCTCCGCTGACGCTGTTGTTGTGGCTGCTGTTGGGGGCAATGATCATCAACGCCGCAATGCGGGTCCGCCGGGCACGCCGGCTCGAACAGCAGGTCACCCGCGCCCAGGAGTTGGCCGTGCTGCGGCGACACGCTCAGTCACTGCGTCTGGCGTGGCGGACGTTGCCGTCGTCGGCTTCGGCGCCGATGCTGCACGGCCGGACCATCGCCTGTATCGCCAGTAATCTTGACCAGCTCAAGGCCTACGACGCCGCCATCGCTGCCTATGACTATCTGATCGACCGGCTGCCGGCGGGGCACCCCGGTGCTGTGCAGTTGCAGGTCCACCGCGCCATCGCACAGCTCGAAACCGGACAACTCATCGACGCCGACGACGCCCTGCATCGGTTGCGAGGCCTGATCGAATCGTTCCGCCACACCGCCATCGGCGCGGCCTACCGGCTGGCCGGGTTGCTCCAACAGGTCAGGACCAACCACTACGCCGAGGCCGCCGAAGGGTGCGGCGATTTGATTGCCGACCTGCGACCGTTGGGCGTCGAAGCGGGCTACGGTCACGCACTGATGGCGCTGTCCTACCACATGCTCGCCCACCGGCCCGAGCCCCCAATCCCGGGGCGCCGGGACTCACACCAGGCTGAATTGTGGTGGTCACGCGCCACGCTGCTTCTGCCCCTTGCCACGCTGACGGACCGCTTCCCCGAATTGAGCGTGATTGATCTGCCGCCACAGTCCCCGCCCTACACGCAAAGCGCCGACCCATGGACGCCCCCTCTACCCGCCGCGCCCACGCGGCGGGACCGGGATTAACCGCCAATAGCGATGAACATGGACCCGCAACAACCCGACGAAACCGAAGCCGCGACCGAAGCGGCGCCGGCGTTGCCGTGTCCATCGTTTTCCCCCGCGATGCTGCAGCGGCAACTGGCAATCGACGGCTTGTTGCATTGGGGCGTGGCGGTCGCGGTGATTGTCGGCATTACCCTGGCCATGATGTGGGAAGCGGCCGGCCGGCAGACCCGATCATTGGTGGCGGTGTTGGCCGTCGCGGTGCTATGGGTTGCCATCAGTCTCATCAACGCCCGGGTCGTTCAGCAACTACCACGGTTGATCGCCCTGGTGCATGACGACCCGGTTGAGGCCGAGACGACGATTGCCACGGCGCTTCACCGCCGACCGTTGCAGCGACGCGTGCGACTGATGTTGTGTCACCGCCTGGCGATGCTCCGCCATCGTCAGCAGCGGTTCGCCGAGACGGCTGCCATCTGCCACGCGGTGCTCTCGCACAAGCTCCGTCGCGGCATCATGGCCTATCTCGGCGCCCCGGGGCTCGACGACGTGCGGAACCACCTGACGCTCATGCTCGTCGAGGCTCGCCTGCACTGTCATGACCTGAACGGCGCCTATGTCGGTCTGGTCCAGCTTCACCACAGCCGGCTGAATCTGCTCGAAGCGCTGCAACGGTTGGCTTTGCAAACCCGGTACGAGATCGCCGCCGGTCACCCCGCCGCGGCGCTGGGCCGGATCGGTAACAAGATTAAAATGGCAGAGCTGATGCCCGCGCCGCAGTGCGGCATGGTCCACGCGATGCTCGCCGTTGCCGCCGACACAGTCAACAACACCCGCCTGGCCGATTGGCTCCGCCGCCGCGCCGAACTGCTGTGCACCCCGGAGCAAGTGGGACAGTTCTACCGGTCCGCCGGTTCCTTTGCACAACTGGGACATTCACCCGATCTCGGTGCCGCATCGGCAGATCAACTGCTGTACACTGCCCGCTGTGGAACTTCTGGTCCCGCAACACTGGTTTGCCGACCTGCACGGGTCGCTGCTGCTGCTGATCACCGTCGCGTCGATGGCGGCACTGATCAAAGGCGCCGACTGGCTGGTCGAAGGCGCCTCTGCCCTGGCGTACCAACTGGGCATGCCCAAGGTGATTGTCGGCGCCACGATCGTGGCGCTTGGGACAACCAGCCCCGAGTGCGCCGTCTCGGTCTTGGCCGCGTGGGGCGGCGAACCCGGCATTGCTCTGGGCAATGCCGTCGGGTCGATCATCGCCGACTCGGCGCTGATCTTCGGCATCGGGTGCCTGTTGGTCGCATTGCCCGCCGACCGCTTCGTCCTGAA
>JAZGCX010000200.1:0-3820 GCA_036477175.1 Phycisphaeraceae bacterium | reverse complement strand
GCGCCCAACTTGCCGAACACCGCGGCCAACTCGATCAATCGTCGCCTGGTATTGACTGGTTCACGCTGCGCCATCGTCTGACCCCGATTTGTCGATGAATATAGCCGCAAATGAACGCGAACGATGTGACGGGCGGTGCGTCAGGCTTCGTGCCTACCTCATCCCGACCCATCCCGAAATTGCGACATGCCGGCAGGTCTCTTGCGGATTTCGCGGCGCAGGCGTCACAACTGTTTCCGCCTGGCGGATCGCTGCCGCATTTCGAGTATCCTGATGGTCGATCACTGTCAGGATAACGCCGATGCCCCGCACGTTTCTGATCGACACCGACACCGCGTCCGACGACGCGGTTGCCCTGATCATGGCCCTGCGCCACCCGGGCGTGCACGTCGCGGCGATCACGGTCGTCAGCGGCAACGTGCCATTGAAACAGGGCGTCACCAACGCGCTCTACACCGTGCAAATGTGTGAATCCAACGTACCGGTCTATCCCGGCGCCGACGCCCCGCTGCGGCGCGAGCCTTCCCACGCCGAATGGTTCCACGGCTCCGACGGGATGGGCGATCAACATTACCCGCCGCCCGACCGGTCACCTGAAGATGTGCATGCCGTGGACGCGATCATCGAAACGGTGCGCGCGTGCGCCGGCATTGAACTGGTCACGCTCGCGCCGCTGACGAACATCGCATCGGCCTTGCAACGCGCACCGGACATCGTGGGCAACGTCAGCCGATGCGTCGTCATGGGCGGCAACCCCGGCACCGAGGGCAATGTCACCCCCGCTGCCGAATACAACATCTGGTGCGACCCCGAGGCGGCCCGGATCGTCTTGCACAGCGGCTTGCCGATCGAACTGGTCGGCTGGCAGTTGTGCCGAGGCGAGGCCAACCTGAATGCCCACGACATTGCCCACGTGCGCCGCTTCGGCACCCCGTTGGCCGCGTTCGCCATCGACTGCAACTGCCGCGCCATGGAGGCCAACCTCAAACAGACCGGCGACGCCGGCATCGCCCTGCCCGACCCCACCGCCATGGCCGTCGCCCTTGATCCGACGATCTGTACCTCAAGCAGCCGCCACTACGTCGAAGTCGAAACGCAAAGCGACCTGACCCGCGGCATGACCGTGGTCGATCGTCTCAACGTCGCGGATGACGAACGGAACCGCGATGTGTGGACGGCCCTGCTGCCACGCGAACCGTGCGTCAACGTCTGCTGGCAGATCGACATCCCCCGCTGGAAGCAGACCCTGTACGACGCGCTCCGCTCTTAGCCGCGAGCCGGCAGTCCGCCGGCACGTCTGCCAATACTGGCGCTAACCCCGCGACGCGACGCGTCACGGCTGTTGATTAACACGATGTTCCCATGACAGGATCATCGACGGCGCAGCAATGTCAGAGCGGTCAGCGCCAGCAGCGTCAATGACGCGGATGGATGAACGGGACAGGTCGCAGGTATAGGTCGCCGCGGGACGGGTGTCACCAGCGGTCGCGGCGGCCGCCGCCGCCCCCACCGCCGCCGCCTCGCTCGGTGCGGGGACGGGCTTCGTTGACGGTCAACGACCGGCCGTCGAACTCGGTGCCGTTGAGCGCCTCGATCGCCGCCTGGGCCTGGCTGTCCTCGGGCATGGTGACAAAGCCGAAGCCGCGGGAGCGGCCGGTCTCACGGTCGGTAATGACCACAATCTCCTCGGTCGCGCCATGCTGGGCGAACAGGTCACGGAGCGAATCTTCCGTGGTTTGGAAGCTGAGATTCCCTACATAGATCTTCATAACAGATGCTCCAAGCGGGTGAGGTAACGAGCTCGCCGGCGGATCAGGAACCCGGTTCAACCGTCAGCGACGGGCCGGGTACGATACCGTGGCGACGGAAGCGTTCGGCCAGGAATGGGTCGTTGGGCAAAATGGTATAGGCATGACGAAGCGCCGTGATGGCGTTGGGGACGTCACCGACCTGTTCGTAGAAGTCGGCCATCGCCAGGTAGGGAGTCGGGTCACGTGGATCAGCAAACCGTACGGCCTTCTTGAACGCGAGCAGGGCGGCGTCGGGGTCGCCGCTCTTGGCCATGTACTTGCCCTGGCGCGTAAAGTCGTAGCTGGTGCCGTAATATTCCGTCGCATGCTCGAGCACGGCAAAGAGGTTGGCCGTGCGGTTCTGGCGGTACAGCGCCTCGGCCAGGCCGTCGAGGATTTGAGGCGTCTCGGGCGCATCGCTGTGGAGGCTGAGCGAGCGCTCCAACAGCAGCTCGGCATCACGGGGCCGATCCTGTTCCAACCGCACCAGGCCTAGGTAATACAGGCCCCGCCAGTTGGTCGGGTCCTTGTCCACCACACGTGACAGCTTTCGATCGGCCCGGTCGATCTGGTGGCGGTTGTAGTACAGGGCGCCCTGATCCACCGCGTAGCGGACGGTGCAGCCGGCAAGTGTTGCCGAACCGCTAAGCAGCAACACCACCAGACATGTCCGAACCCCTACTCGACGGTAAGCGGTCATCGCGGATATCCTCAAGCAAGCAAGCTCGGCGGGCAAATCCCCATGCGTAGGCACTTCAGCCAGGCCCTTTAGGCACATAAAGATAAGATGCTCTCGCCGCCGTGACAAGTAGCCCCCCGGCCGACGAGTCCACCATGCTCGAACTGCCCACCGTCCTGCTGCGACACGACAGCCCGGCCGGCCTGCACCACGACTGGCTCCTGGGCGATCCACAACTCGTCGATGACCCCGAGGCCCGGCTGTGGACCGCACGCGTTGGACCACCCAGCACCGACTGGACCGCCCTCGGCTCATGGGACCTCGAACCGATCCAGCCCCACCGCCGCCACTACCTGACCTACCAGGGCCCACTCAGCAACGGCCGCGGCACGGTTCAACGCGTCGATGAGGGCTCGTTCGTCCCACTGATCTGGACCGACCGGCGCATCCTGATCGACCTGACGATGCGCCACTGTACCGGCAGGATCGAGCTGACCCGCCTCAGCCCCACCCACTGGCGAGCCCGGCTCATTGGCGGATGACCGGATCGATTTCTCGACGGGCGCCAAGCCACCAGGCCAATTACGGTGGCGAAACCGCTTGTCCCCGGCACCATCAGTTGTGTATGATTGATAGTTGCGGGTTCGCCGCAGCGACCCGGACCCAATTCTTGTTCACGCATTGGCAATTCGCAGGAGGCCCGCATGCCCCCCAAAGACGAAGAACCCATCCAACTCGACGGCGAGGTCCACACCCCGGACGACGATGAACTGCTCTCGACGGCCATTCCTATCGATCAGGTGCAGGACGAGCCGCCACCGCCGCCACCAGCGGACCCACTCGCGGCGATCGACCTGGCCAAACAGGACATCGCCGCACAGCAGAAGCCAAAGGCGATCCGCGCGTTCGAGACCAAGAAGGCGCTCGATGAAGTCTGGAAGCGTCAGCCCGTCGTGAACGGCACCGGCGCGTGTCACGTCCGCACTTTTATCGCCAAGCTGCGACTCGACGCGGTCGAACACCTGGATCAGCAGGTCAACGAATGGCTCGACGCTCACCCCGAGTACGAGGTGAAGTTCGTGAGCACCAGCATTGGCACCCTGTTTGCCAAGACCCCCGAACCAGCCCTGTTCATGAACGTGTGGGTGTAAGCATCGGTGATCCCAACCGGTTGTTGTCTGGGCCGGCACCGAGGCTCGCCGGTGTTGACACAACCGCCTCAGGGATGGAACAATGACGCGGTGTCCAGGCGGCAAACCGATCGATGATCTGTGATGCGGGTGTAGCTCAGTTGGTAGAGCGTCAGCTTCCCAAGCTGAATGTCGAGGGTTCGAATCCCTTCACCCGCTTT
>JAZGCX010000020.1:0-7928 GCA_036477175.1 Phycisphaeraceae bacterium | reverse complement strand
GCACCCTGCCTTGCGCCCTGGTATTTGACGGAGAACGGTGCCACCGCCGTCAGAGCCGAACTGTTGGCGATGCCCATATGCGTGAGCGTGCTCCCGGCAAAGGCGGCGCGAATGTCGATCGTGCCGCTCAGCACCGGCTGAACATGGAAAGCGTTGAGCGTCGCGTTGGCCGTGCTGGCCGCACCCGCCGCAAGCTGTGACTGCAGCAGGAAGGTCCCGCCGAAAGTGCTGGTAACCGTCGTCATCGGCATTGAGGTTCCCGTCGTGATGGAAGAGGTGCCGAGCGTCTGGCGCGGCACAAAGTCCGCATAGTTCCCAGCCAGGATCGTGGGTGCGGCTGCCGGATCGCCATCGTCGAGCAGCGAGAACGTCAGCGTACCACTGGAGAGGGTCGAGAGGCTCTCGAGCGTCTGGTCGAAGGAGCCCGGTGCGATGACGCGGCGGGTGATGCTGCCGTTGGCCAACGCCAGCCCTTGCAGCGAGCCGGGTGCCGCCGCAGGCGGAATCGCATAGGCCGCGGAGAAATTGTAGGTGACGTCATCGGTGGCGGTGTCTCCGTTCGGGTTGGTGGCGGTGACGCGGAAAGTGTAGGGTCCCGGAATCACCGTGTTGGCGACCGTGGCGGCCTGCCCATCGACTGCCAGCGTCGGGGCCAAGTTGGCCAGGGCGGGAATAATGAGATAGGCGGACACTGCTCCCGTCGGGACGAGGATGACCACGTCGGCGGCGGCCGCTGGGCCGCTGAGGTATTCCCACAGGAAGTTGATCTCGACGTCATCGAAAACCGGATCATCCGCGATCGCGACCAACTGAGGCGCCGTTGCGGTAGGAGCAGCCGGCGGCACGGCGCTAAATAGCTGTGAACCGGCAACGAACGCGCCACCAGTGAAGTCGACTGGAAAAGGCAGCGGGATCAGATCCCGATCCGGACCGGCGTTGACGGTCAGCACGGTCTCCACGCCAATACTGCAGCTATCAGTCGCTGTATCGGTGTCGGTGGTATCGTCCGAGGGGTCGTCGGGAGTGCCGCCATCGTCGATAACAAAGGTATCCGTTCCAGTTACCTTTACCACACCGGCAGTTGGACCCGCAGTTACCACCACGGTGTCCCCCGTTGTCGTATCGAGCGTCAAACTGCCGGTGGCCGACCACCCGAAGGTCACCGTGCCTTGTTCGCCTGAGGATGAAGCAGTCAGCGTGGTGGTACTCCCTTCACCGACATTCGCCGCAGGGCAGCCGCCGATGGAGACGCCGAAGCCTACCGGAGCTACGCATAAGTTGTTCTCACAGGTTTCACCCGCACCCGCATCGCAATCAGCATTGGTCAGGCAATCGACGCATTCGCCATCATCAGGATTGCAGACCTGATCGCCACAGTCCTTCGGGGTGCTGGCACAGCCATCGGGCTCGGTGCAAGCTTCGGTGGTGCAGAGATCCCCGTCATCCGCGCAGGTCACAGCCGTGTTCTGGCAGACGAATATACCCGTGTCGGTGCCCGTCTCGGAGCAGGCATCGACGGTGCAGACCAGGCCGTCGTCACAGGGATCGACAGCGTCGGGATCGCAGGTTGTGCGACAGACCGTACCGTCGCAGGCTTCATCCGCCTCGCAATCCCCGTCGTCCAGGCAGTCGACACAGGAACCGTCAGCAGGATTGCAAACTTGGTCCGGGCAATCGACTGCGTTGTTCTGGCAGACTGAATCTACACAGACATCATTTGTGCAGGCGTCATTGTCATTGCAATCCACGGCTTGCGTGTCCACCGTGCAAGGCGCCGGGGCGGCGGTGAACTCGCACGTACCGGTGGCGGTGTCGCCGGCATCATCGGTTGCGGTGACGGTCACCGTGACCGTGCCGCCGGCAGTGGGAGTCACGCTCGGCGTCTCGGTGTCCCCGTCAGCGACGGTGCCGTTGGCCGCGTCGGTGGTCCAAGTAGACCCCCCCTGTCCAAAGGAGACGCTCACCGTCACCGTGGCAGCCGTTCCCGCGGTCCCGTCATCCGGGCAGGTGACCGTTACTGTCAGCGGGCAGGCGATGGCCATCAGGATCGGCACACACAGCAAGATTGTCCCGATCTGACACAGGCGTGTAAGCCGGGCCGTTGTTCGTTGTGAACCTAGCATTAGATTTCCTCCAGTCTCAAAAATGAATACTTGGCTTTAGTTTTCCAGTCTAATTTGGTATTTCGATCCGGGCTGCCCCACACAGGCAAGTCCGTCAAACTCCCATGTCACAAGCGATGGGCTGTCAGGCCTCGATCGGCAGGTGCCGGTTGTCTCTCCTGAATCTCTTTAACGACGAGCTTCACCGCCAAACGAGCCGCCAACGCGCCATCGCGAACTCATTTTGCGTCAATGACTAACGCACAACACCCCCACAAAAACGCAGGAGATAAGCTCCAAAGCCATTGCGGCGAAATTGTACGGTCTGGGCACTTGAAGTCAATACCCTTTTTCCGGAAAAACCTATGATCCCGCACACCTACGACGATGCCAAGTGCCCAACGATTGATTAGCCGCACTGGTGCACAAGGGTATCGTCTGCCTGCCGAGTCCCTCTTGAGACTTTCGGCGTCTTTTTTCGCGCGCAAGTCTGTGTGAACCATACGCAATCTCGCCGCGCCGGCGAGCGACGTGGTGTGCGGGCCACTGTGGAGGTCGCAACACCACGCTTATCGCGTTGAATGACACGGGCTTACTATAAAAAGTCGTGTCGCCGGCCGGCGCTGAGCGCAACCACTCTTACATAAAAGTCGGGACACGTGAAGAATCCAACAGGTTGGGGACCAAGAATTTATTTCCAGATGAGGGACTCCGGGCTGTTCGTGTGGGTGTTACCCCGCGCGTGCTGCGCGCAGCTTTTCCAGTATCGATATGAGGTGTTCGGCGATTTGCTCTTTTGACCCTTCGATTCGCTCCCCCCACCCACTTTTCCTGCTCAGAATCCTGACCAGGGCCCGGTCCGAGCCGACGTTTTGCGGACCATTCTGTACAATGGCATCACAGTTTTTCCGCAGCAGTTTGGCCTCCGCCTTGGCCTGGCCGTCGCGATCGTCCATCGCGAATCCGATCACCATCCGATTGCCCTTGACCTTGCCCAGCGAAGCACAAATGTCCTCGGTCGGCTCAAGGGTGATCTGCAGCGGCTCGGCGCTTTTGGCGCGCTTGTAGGGCACCCGTTCTGACGGGCGATAGTCACACACCGCAGCCGTCAAGACCGCGGCATCGCAACCTTCGAACTCCGCTTTGCACGCCGACGCCATCTGAGCAGCAGAGGTCACGCGAATCATCTTTGCACCGGTCACGTCGGGCAAATCCACAGGCGCGGCGACCAGCACGACCTGGTGACCCCGCCGGACCGCCGCCCGGGCAATCGCAAACCCCTGCTTGCCGGTGGAGGGATTTGAAATGAACCGAACGCTGTCGAAATACTCCCGCGTCGGCCCGGCGTTAACTAGAATGCGGATTGCGGATTGCGGATTGCGGATTGCACAATCTGAGGACGCCCTCTTGACACCGTTCATTCCGCATTCCTCATTCCGCATTCCGCATTCTCGGCGGGTCGCAGCGTAATTGGTGTACAACCGCCTCGACGATTGTTTGCGGTTCCGCCAATCGCCCCACGCCGACCGTTCGGCAAGCCAGCCAGCCTTCCTCGGGCCCAACGAACAAATATCCGCCCTGTTGCAGCGAGTTGACATTGGCCTGCACGATAGGGTTTTTCCACATGCGGTCGTTCATGGAGGGCGCGAACATCACGGGACAATCGGTGCTCATGATCATGGTGCTGAGCAGGTCGTCGGCGATGCCCCGGGCCACCTTTCCAAGCATGTTTGCGGTCGCCGGTGCGACCAACATCAGATCAGCCGCTTCCGTGAGTTGGATGTGCTGTTGCCCGCGCTCATCATGCGAAGGCCACATGGTGGTGAAGACAGGCCTGGCAGTCAGCGCCTGGAAGGTGACCGGCCCGACGAACTTGCGGGCCGATTTGGTCATCGCCACTTGAACGCCCGCCCCGCGCTGAACCAGAGCGGAAACCACCGTGCAGACTTTGTAGGCTGCGACGCCCCCGCATACCCCGACCACAACTTCATAGCCTTGAAGATCCTCGGCCACGGTCGCACGCTCAATCGCTTTCGCTTTTCTCTTCCCCCACGGGGGTGTCGTCGATTTCGACTCTGCCCTCCACCAACTCCTTGATGACGATCTCCAGCTCAGTCAGCCCTTCGGGATCGACCATCGGCCTGGCGCCTTGCAGGAGCTGGCGCCAACGCTTTTGAATCACGGCGGTCAGCCTGAAACGTCCGCCGAAGCGCTTGATCAGTTCATCATCCTTCAGTTCGGGTATCATCGTGCCGTAGAACTCCCTTTTTCCTTACACCAGCGACGCTGCCATCCCGCCGGCGCCAAATCCACCGCCGACACCGTACAACCGACGGCAAGCGCAGGTGGGCGAAACCTAGCATTGTAGCGACAATCGGCCTCGCAATCAACGTCCAGCGGCGAGCCCGCCACGACTTGATTTCTGCCTGATCCCGTCCCATCATGGAACAGATCGGACTTGCGAATAGGTAAGGTAAGGTAAGGAGGATCTATGAAAAGGATCACCACATCCACAATTGCCGCCATTCTGATTCTGTCACCCACAAGCTTGGGCGACGCGATTCGCACCAGCCATTCCGCCGGAGATGCCAAGGCCGTGTCCGCCTGGGTCGAGCAGAACATCCAAAACCTGCTCGAAACCTATAAACACCTGCATGCGAATCCCGAGCTCTCGCTGCAGGAGGTCAAAACGGCCGCCCTGCTGGCGGATGGCCTGTCGCAGAGCGGCTACCGCGTCACTACAGGCATCGGCGGCACGGGTGTCGTCGCCGTGCTGACCAATGGCGTTGGGCCAACCGTGCTCATCCGTGGCGACATGGACGCCCTGCCGGTCATCGAAGAAACAGGGCTGGACTACATCAGCAAGGTGCGAGTCACCAAGGATGACGGCACCACGGTCGGCGTGATGCATGCTTGCGGGCACGACGTGCACAGCACCATGCTGCTGGGCACGGGACGGCTGCTCAACGAATTGCGCCGGCGCTGGCGCGGCACGGTCGTGCTGATCGCCCAACCCGCGGAGGAAATTGGACAGGGCGCAAGGATGATGATTGAAGACGGGCTGTTTGAGCGCTTTCCAAAACCCGACTTCTGCATTGCCCTGCACGTCAAGCATGACCTGCCGGTGGGGCACATTGGTTACACTGCTGGTTGGGCTTTCGCCAACGTCGATTCGGTGGACATCACCATCTTCGGCCGGGGCGGCCACGGTGCCCGGCCGAATGCGGCCGTAGACCCGATCGTCACCGCCGCGCATGTCATCACCACCCTGCAAACCGTCGTCAGTCGCCGGCTCGATCCGATCGAGCGGGCGGTGATCACCGTCGGTTCGATTCACGGCGGCTCCAAGCACAACATCATCCCCGATGAGGTCAAGATGCAGCTTACCGTGCGGTCCTACACCGACCAGGTCCGCAGGCAACTGCTCGACGGCATCCGCCAGATCACCGTCGATACCTGCAAAACCTTCGGCTGTCCCAAACCGCCGGTAGTGAAAGTGATCGAGGCGGACTACACGCCCGCGTCGTACAACGACCCGGAGTTGACCGCCGCCGCCGCGGGGCTGTTCCAATCGCTGTTCGGCAATGATGCCGTGCACGAGCTGCCCGCCGAAATGGGCGGCGAGGACTTCGGCCGATTCGCGCGATACCTCAAGGTGCCCGGTTTGCAGTTCGTCGTTGGCACGGTGAGCGAGCAGGCCGTCGAAACCAGCAAGCGCCCCGGCGCCGACCCGCTGCCCTCGGTGCACTCCAGCAAGTTCGCCCCCCTGCCCGAACCCACGCTGCGCACCTCCATCACCGCCATGAGCAACCTGGCGCTGGCGCTGCTCGCCGACAAGTAACGAGTTCAAGAGCTCAGGAGTTGAGGAACGTGCAAAGCTGTTTCGACCATGACCATCGCACGGTGATACAATCGCAGGATATCCAGGAAACAAGGAGCCGCGGGCTTTATTGAATCCTGCATTGCTAGGCTCTGCCAGGACCAATCTGCTTCGGAAAGGCCGCCAAACGGCAAGCCAAGGGCAGGATCTTTCGATTTGGCTTCGCCGTTTGGCGGATGCGGCACATTGCATTGTCTATGCAGACAGGTAGGGTGGGTCCTCGACCCACCTTCTTGACTGTTGCTTCTCAGGAGACTTCCGACTGCCCCAGCGGCAAAGTGGTAGAATGATGAGCGATGAACGGCGTTTCCTTTCGAGCATATGTGATGGCGGTCGACCGGGTTGAGAAACGGCTGAAGCGGGTGACGGCCGCGCTCGATGCCGCAGGCATCAGGTATGCCGTCATCGGCGGGAACGCTGTCGCCGCTTGGGTTGCCCAGGCAGACCCCAGCGCTACGCGCTCAACCAGGGATGTTGTCATATTGGTCGATCGGACGGACCTCGATCGCATCACACAGGTTATGCAACACCTGGGATTTCAGCGACACGATCTGCGAAGACTGGTGTTGTTCACAGATCCCGAGGAACCTAGCAAACGAGCGGGCATTCATCTGGTCTGGGCTGACGAGAAGGTCCAGCCGTCCTACCTTCTGCCCGCTCCATCGGTCGATGAGACGGTGCGCGATCCGGAGGGATTTGTGGTGCTCGACCTGCCCGCGCTGGTGCGGATGAAACTGACCTCCTTCCGCGACATCGACCGCGTACACATCGCCGACATACTCAGCGTCGGGCTGCTCGACGAAACCTTACGAAAGGCGTTGTCGGACGAGTTGCGAGAACGATTGGTCGAAGTCGAAACCTCAATCGAGTAGTCATCAGATTGCCGGGGCGGATTGATGGACCTGCCGGAGATGTCGATTGACCGCCCTTCGCGAGTCCCGGCGCACCGCGAGTCTCTCGACCGCATCATCCTCGAGCCGGACTTCTTCGGTGAGACGTACGGCCGGCAGGAAGCATCGGCGTACGAACGGCTCTCGAGCTGAGTGCACGGTTGCCACTGGCAGCTTATGTGTGTTCAACCTCCCGTCGCGCGGAGGCATTATCATCGAGCCCCGGATGGGGCGATAGAAAAGTAGCCCACGGCGCCAGCCGTGGGTCCGCAGTCGGCATAGCCCTAAGCCCCGGCAGGGGCGACAGAGGGTCCTCCCCAGACAGGCCGTTGGTCATAGGCAACGCAGGGCGGCGCAGCAGTTCTTTCGCCCCGTCCGGGGCTGGTGATTGACCGCCCTTCGCGAGTCCCGGCGCGCCGGGATGAGCATGGCGCCCGGCAACTCCTTCAATGACAGGATGTTCGCGGTCATCACCTCGTGCTAGTCCCTCTGGCCTGGGCGTGGTATACTGCGCCAGTGGCGCATGCCCACGTCCCGGCGCGCCGGGAGCAAGCCTGTCCCACATTGGTATTGTCAGGCGGTCTGAGGCTCCCTTCCCATGATCGGACAGACCATTTCACACTACCGTGTCCTGGAGAAGCTCGGGGGCGGTGGCATGGGTGTGGTGTACGAGGCGGAGGACACCAGGCTCGGTCGCCACGTAGCCCTGAAGTTTCTCCCCGAGCAGTTCTCCCAGGATGGCAATGCGCTGAAGCGTTTTCTTCGCGAGGCGCGTACCGCCTCGGCCCTCAATCACCCGCACATCTGCACCATCTACGAGATTGATGAGTACGAGGGCGAGCACTTCATCGCCATGGAGCTGCTCGAGGGCCGGACGCTCAGGCACTACCTAGCCGGTCACCCGGTGCCGACGGAGCAACTGCTGGAGCTGGGGATTCAGATCGCCGACGCCCTTGACGCCGCCCATGTCAAGGGGATCGTTCATCGCGACATCAAGCCGGCGAACATTTTTGTTACCGATCGCGGGCAGGCGAAGATCCTGGACTTCGGCCTGGC
>JAZGCX010000002.1:0-6119 GCA_036477175.1 Phycisphaeraceae bacterium | reverse complement strand
CCGGCAAGGTATCCGCACACGCCGCCGCCGAGCACCCTGAGCCACGCCGGCTCCACCGTGGTCTGGGCATGGCCGGTGCGCACCGCCTGTGCCGCAACCAAGACGCCGATCAGCACCCCGGCGAGCGGCAAGCCGACGAACAAGCACTCTTTGAGCATCTCACGTCGCGGGTGCGGGTGGGCCAGGAACGCCTCCGGCCCGGGGGGATCGTCTTCTGGGCCGGGCTGGTTCTGTTCAGGCTCGTCGAAGCTGCGTGGCAGCCAGCGCAGGTGGAGCATCGCCACGGCCAGTGCCAGGCCGATCACTCCCCCGCTCGCCGCGCCCAGGCCCGCCGGGTTGACCGTGGGGCAGACACGCTGCATGGCCGGCAGTTGCCACGCACCCATCGGCAGCACGACGAGTGCGACGACCGTGACCAGCCATGGGATTTGCAGCGGGATGATGTAGAGCCGCGCGTCGATCACCGTGGCCGCGATCAGGGCCGCGACCAGCACCAAGTGCACGGCAAACGCCGGCCAGGTCTGGGCGGGTCCTGCGGCAAAGAACGCCGGCCGAAGCTCCGTCATGTAATACACGGCGAACAGCGTGGCAAACAGCGCCGCACTGACCGCTTCGATGAGCGGGTATTGGAAGCTGATAGGCCCCTTGCAGTTTCGGCACCTGCCGCGCAGCGCAAACCATGCCAGCACAGGCACGTTCTCATACCACCTCAACCGCGTCCCACACTTGGGGCAGTGCGACGGCGGCATCACCAGGCTCTTACCCTCGGGCAGCCGGTAGATGACCACGTTCAGGAAGCTGCCGACGCACGCGCCGCAAACCGTTATGAAGATCAGCCAGGGCCACAGGTTCATGCACAAATCCCGAATGACGAATGTCGAATGACCAAGCGAAGGTCTGTGCCCTCTATCGGCGAACCGATGCCGGCAAGGACATTCGTCATTCGGAATTTGTCACTTGTCATTCCGATCGCTGGTCTCGACGATCTTGAGCTTTCCCTGGGCGTCGGTGGTCAGTTCGGCGATCTTGCGTTCGGCCGCGCTCAATATCGAGTAGCATCGGTTGAGCAGCTTGACGCCGGCCTCGTACTGGGTCAGGCATTGCTCAAGCTCCACCTCCCCGGAATCGATCTGGTCGATGATCGCCTCGACCTTTTCGATCGCCTGCTCGAACTTCAGTGGCTTGTCCCTGGTCCTGGCTTTGCCCATTGCAAATTAGTTTACCCTGTTCAGTACCCGACGACATCACGGTGCTAGGTAAACAGCTCCCGCTGCGTGTCGTCATCGGCCTTGCGTTTGCCCCGTCGCCGTGGAGATGTCGCATTGGCCTGGCCGTTGGTCTCGACGCGGCTGGTGAGGCGGCCCGCGGCCAACACCGTGGTGATCCGATCGCCCGGCTGCACCTGCTGCGGCTGGCGCAGCACGCGGCCGTTGGGCCGCAGCGTGTAGCTGTAGCCGCGTTGCAGCACGTTCCTGGGGCCCAGGGCGCCGAGCTGGCGGGTCAGCGCTTCGACCTGCTGCTGCGACGATTGCAGCTTCCGCAAGGCCCCGGTCGTGAGCAGCCGTGACAGCGTAGTCAGCCGGTCGCGTAACGGTGCGAGCATGCGATCCGGCCGTTGCAGCAGCGGGTGCCGCGCCGCCGAATCGACGCGCTGCCGGCTGGCGTCAACCCGTCGACGCATCAGGAGCACCAAGCGGTGCGACAACTGGCGCAACTGGTGTTCAAGCGCTTCACGGTCGGGGATCAGCGTCATCGCCGCCTGCGTGGGTGTGGCGCAGCGCATGTCGGCGACCAGTTCGGCGACCGTCGTATCCGTCTCGTGCCCAATCGCGGCTGCGACCGGCAGCGGGCAGCGGAACAGCGCGTCGGCGACCACCCGTTCGTTAAACGCCCACAGGTCTTCGATCGATCCGCCGCCACGGGTGAGAATGACCGCGTCGATGCCCAGGGGTTTACCCTGCTGTGAAAGCGTGTCGATCGCGGCGGCAATTTCGGGTGCCGCGGCCGCCCCTTGCACGTGCACGTCGTACAGCAGCAACTGACAGCCGGCCCAACGGCGCGCGGCGGTGTGGATCACGTCCTGCAACGCCGCCCCGGTGCGCGAAGTGACCACCGCCACACGCTGCGGCATCGTCGGCAGCGGCTTCTTTCGCTCCACATCGAAATACCCGAGCTGCCGAAGCTCGTCACACAACTGGCGGAACCGCAGCTCCAGCGCCCCCTGCCCTACCGGCTCGAGCTTCTCCACGTACAGTTGCAGTTGACCCTGCGCGTCGTAGTAGTCGATCCGCCCGGTCGCCACGACCTCGATCCCGTCGGCAAGGCGAAACCCTACACGTCCGGCCGACGACGCGAAGCAGACACACCGCAGCGTCGCCTGCTCGTCCTTGAGGCTGAAGAACCAATGCGTGCGTGCGGTGAAGTTGCTGACCTCGCCGATGATGCGCAGCTTGGCGGGCAGCGCCTCAGCCAGGACCCCGCGCACGAGGGCCGCGACCTGACTGACTGTCAGCGGCGTGTCGCTGCGGGCCACGTTGCCGACAGCGGGACGCGCGGTCGGGTCGGCTGATCCATTGGAATCGAACGGTAGCCGTGCCATCACGTGAACGTGATCGTGACCGCCCGACCGCCCAGCGTCAACCGCACAGGTTTCGCGGCTAGTTGACAGAGCGGCGAAAGTCCCTAACGTTAAGGCGTCGTAAAGCACCGCTGTGGCGGACTCCCTGCGTCAACCTTGTCCAAGCTGAATTGGAGGACGAGCCATGGCTCTGAAGGTTGGTATTAACGGTTTCGGCCGGATCGGTCGGCTGGTGTTCCGTGCCGGGGTCAGTCATCCGGACATCGAGTTTGTCGGCATCAACGACCTGTTCGCGGCCAAGAGCCTGGCGTATCTGCTCAAGTACGACTCGATCCATGGCCGGTTCGACGGCACGGTTGAGGCGGCGGAAGGTGGGCTGATCGTCAATGGCAAGAAGATTCCGATCAGCGCCGAACGCGACCCGGCGAGCCTGCCGTGGGGCAAGCTCGGGGCGGATTACGTCGTGGAATCGACCGGCGTGTTCACCGACTACGATGGCGCCGCCAAGCACCTGGCGGCCGGCGCCAAGCGGGTGGTCATCTCCGCCCCGACCAAGAGCCCCGATCAGGTGCCGACGATCGTGATGGGTGTCAACCACGAGACGTTCGACCCATCCAAACATACGGTCGTTTCCAACGCCAGTTGCACCACCAACTGCCTGGCGCCGATCGCCAAGGTGGTGCACGAAAACTTCGGGATCGCCGAGGGGCTGATGACCACGGTGCACGCGGTCACCGCGACGCAATCGACGCAGGACGGCCCGTCGAAGAAGGACCTGCGTGGCGGGCGGGGGGCCGGGTTCAATGTCATCCCCGCCTCCACGGGTGCGGCCAAAGCGGTCGGCCTGGCGATGCCCGAACTGCGGGGCAAGCTGACGGGGATGGCCTTTCGCATCCCCACCGCCGACGTTTCCGTGGTGGACCTGACAGTGCGCACGGACAAGGCCACCAGCTACAAGGACATCTGCGCCAAGATGAAGCAGGCCAGCGAGGGTGAGCTCAAGGGCATCCTTGGTTACACCGACGAGCCGGTGGTCTCGACCGACTTCATCCACGACGCCCGCAGCAGCATTTTCGACGCCGGCGCGGGCATTGAACTGAACAGCAACTTCTTCAAGCTGGTGAGCTGGTACGACAATGAGTGGGGCTATTCCAGCCGCGTGATTGATTTGATGCTGCACATGGCCCAGGCCGACGGGTTGCTGGTCGGTACCGAGGCCACCGTGGCCGCCCGCTGAGCCGTGGTCCATCGGACCTTACTGAACGCAGTCGTGACGACGCCCCGGTCAAGAGTTTGCCGGGGCGTTTTTCTGTTACCAAGCCCGCCGATGAACGCACGTCAAACGACGATGACCTCGCTATAATCGCGCCACGATGAACCACCGCCCCACTGCCAAACTCGCGCTCGAGGACGGCAGTATCTTTTGCGGTCAGGCGTTTGGAGATTGCCAGCCGCGGACCATCGACGGGGAGGTGTGTTTCAACACTTCGCTGAGCGGGTATCAGGAGATCCTCACCGACCCGTCGTATGCCGGTCAGATCGTGACGATGACGTATCCTTTGATCGGTAATTACGGGGTGAACGAGCAGGACCTTGAGTCGCGGGGGATCTTCGTCCGCGGGTTCGTCGTGCGGGAGCTATCCAACCGGGTGAGTAACTTTCGGGCCACGCGGTCGCTGGAAGACTGGCTCGCCCAGCACCGGGTCACCGGGATCAGCGGCATCGACACCCGGGCGCTGACCCGCAAGCTCCGCATCGAGGGTGCGATGAACGGCGTACTTTCGACCGAGGATCACGGCGACGAGCAACTGGTTGAGATGGCCCGCCGGGCACAGGGATTGGTCGGGATCAACCTGGTCGAGACGGTCAGCACCCGGCAATCATTGGAGTGGCACAATGACCTTGGCGATTGGGCGCCGATCCAGGGCCAGGTGCCGCGGGCGGAAGAACCGTTCCGCGTCGTGGCGCTGGACTGTGGGGCCAAGCTCAACATCCTGCGCAACCTGGTCCAGTCCGGCTGCCAGGTGACGGTGCTGCCGTTTGATGCATCGGGCGAGGCGATCATGGAGCACAAGCCCGATGGGCTGTTTGTGTCCAACGGCCCGGGCGATCCGGCCGCGGTCACGCAGACCATCGACACGCTCAAGCAACTGTGCGGCAAGCTGCCGATTTTCGGCATCTGCCTGGGCCATCAACTGCTGGGCCTGTCGTTGGGAGCCCGGACGTTCAAGCTCAAGTTCGGCCACCGCGGCGGCAACCAGCCCGTGCAGAACATCCTCACCGGTAAGGTCGAGATCACCAGCCAGAACCATGGCTTTGCCGTGGACAGCGACTCGCTCTCGAAAGTCGGCGGCGAACCGACTCACGTGAACCTCAACGACCAAACGCTGGAGGGATTCCGCCACCGGTCGGAGCCGATCTTTGCCGTGCAATACCACCCGGAAGCCAGTCCGGGCCCGCACGATGCGCGGTATCTGTTCGACTGCTTCAACGACATGATGCGAAGCGGCGCCAGCCCCACCGGCGCGCAGATGGACCAGGCGCAGCGTCGTCGTAATCAGGTTGGGTTAGCGCTGGGGTCTGATGAGTCAGCGCGATGCTGAGCATCGGCGAGGCCTGCGGCAAGCGAGGCCGGCACCGATCAAGACGAGCAATCCCGTCGCCGGTTCGGGGACCGCACCCGGGGCCGATGAGCCAGTCCCGGCACCGTAGTTACTCTGCAGTATTGCAAAGTCGGCTATGGTAACCATCCCGTCCCCGTTGAAGTCACCGTCTGTCCAGCCGCCGACTTGGCCGAAGTGGTTCTGCAATTGTATGAAATCCGACAAAGTGACCATGCCGTCGAGATTAGTGTCACCCGGCAGCGCCGGCCGCATGACCATCAGCGGGTCGCCGACGACGGTGTTGACGTATGACAGTTGCCAGGTGGCGGCCCAGGCGGCTTCCGCCAAGGTGAAACCGTCGAGCAGCCTGTCGAAGAGGATGTCTTCGTTCGTCACGTTGAACTGGCCGGCACTCGGCTCTTCGACGTGGCCGACACCGGCGGTCCCGCCTACTGCCAGCCACTCGGCCACGAGTCCCTGGCCGCCTTGATTGCCGCCGGCCTCGAAACTCACCGCGTTGAAGCTCTCATGGGTATGGAAGACAGCCCCATTGGCCAGCTCGAACTGCAGTTCGTCGCTGATGTATCCGTGGTGCAAGCCACCGGAACGGTCGTTAACGCCGTGGCTGACGTATCCGATCACCGGGCCCGGCGCTGAGGTGATGGCCTCGTTTGTGCTGTCGAACACGAACGCCTGTTCGCGCGGCACCAGCACGTTGTCCTTCAATTCCGGCATCAGGTCGAGGTCCCCGGCAACCGCGTTGGGGTCGTCGTCAACCACGACGTAATGGTATTGCGGAACGACAAAGACCTGTTGCGCACGGTCAATGGCAGCATTGACGTCCTGGACGCTGAACCCATCCAGCCGGGCCGTCAGACGGATCCCCTGGTTGGCCGGGTCGCTACGATCGAACGGCTGTGCCTGGTTGTAATAGGGAT
>JAZGCX010000199.1:0-7127 GCA_036477175.1 Phycisphaeraceae bacterium | reverse complement strand
CGTGATCTGAGCAAGCACCCCGCCGAGTTCGGAGATTTCTGCCGGCGCAACAGCGGACGGGTGCTGTTCGGCAGTGACATTGTGGCGAACCCCGAGGATATGACGTTTGACCTGCTGGCCAGCCGATATTGGGCGCTGCGGACGCTGTTCGAGACCGACTACGACGGCCCGAGCCCGATCGTGGACCCGGACCTGGCCATGATGGACCCGTCGCTGCCCGAGGATTCAACCGCCCATCTTCGCGGAGCGAAGATGGACAACTCCACGCTGCAATCGGTTTACCACAGTGCAACGAAACAGTTGTTGACTTGAAGCCCGCCATCAATGACAAAACCCACGGATTGCAATCCGTAGGCTTCGATCATGATCTGGCTTCGCCCAAACCGTCGCTTATACTTGTTCTTTGAAGGTCGCCATCACACCAGCTTCTTCGCCGCTTCGATTGCCGCGTCGTAGTTGGGTTCGTTGACGACTTCGCTGACCACCTCGCTGTACCTAACGGTGCCGGCCCCGTCGACGACATAGACCGCGCGGGCGAGCAGGCCCAGTTCCTTGATCCGCAGACCGAACGCCTTGGCAAAGCTGTGATCCTTGAAGTCGGAGAGGGTCACGACGCGGTCGGACCCGGTGGCCCCACACCAGCGCTTCTGCGCCATCGGCAGGTCCATGCTCACCGTGAGCACGACGACGCCGTCGCCGAGCCTGGCGGCCTCCTCGTTGAAACGCCGCGTCATGGTGTCGCAAACGGGCGTGTCCAGCGACGGCACGACCGACAGGAGCACCACCTTGCCCCGATAGTCGGTCAGGCGCTTGGGCGTCATGTCGTTGGCGGTGGCAGTGAAGTTGGGGGCGGGGTCGCCAACGGCAACGCCCGCACCCTCAAGCGTCATCGCAGTGCCCTTGAACGTGATCACACCGGTGCGTTCGGTCATGTCTTGCTTCCTTTCATCAGGCCCGTTGTTCAGCGGGCATGGGATCAAACGATAAACCAATGTTTAGAGCCGACGTGCCCGCCGCGGAGGCGGTGCGGCATTTTACGGTTGATCGTGGCCGGGGCCAAGGCGTCCCATTACCGCGAGGCCAGGACCCCACTGTCGCGGAGGAACTGCTCGATGGCGTGCCAATAGAGGTCTTGCGGCGGCTCGTCGTTGTGCCCGCAGTCGTAGCCGATGAGGGTGCTGCGTGGCGCTGCGGCGTGCAACGCCTCGGCGTGAGCGAAGTCGATGATCCGGTCCTGCCGGCCGTGCAGAATCAGGGTCGGACAATCCAGTTGCGACACGACCTTGCGATTGTCGAACGGATCCAACACGAGCACACGCGGCACGAGCAAGCGCCGCGCGATGTCAGCAACGCTGGTAAACGCGGACTGCAGGATCATGGCCGCGGGCGGCCGCGTCGATGCCAGGGCGCAGACCGCCCCGCCGCCGACCGATCGGCCGTGATACACCAGACGATTCGTGTCCACGTCGGGCCTCGCGGCCAACACGCCGTGGAACCGGACGAAGTCTTCGGTAATCGCACGCTGCGAGGGCGAGCCGGCACTGCGCCCGTAGCCGCGGAACTCGACGAGCAACACGCTCACGCCCAGTCGCCGGTACGGTTGGAAGTCATCGGCATAGTGGTCGATCAGCTCGGCGTTGCCGTGAGCGAAGATGACGGCCGGCCCGGGCGATTCGGCGCAGACGGCGTCGCCGGGCATGAACCAGGCCTCGACCGGTCCGCGGGGCGAGTCGATCCAAATCGCCTCAACGCCCGGCGGCGGCCCGGGGACATCGCCCGGTGGCCAAATCATGTGCCGCGGAAACAACAGCCGCCGCTGCAACGAACAACCCACGGAATAAACCAACAGGACCGCCAGTAGAATCAGTAGAAGTAGTTTGATAACCATATAAATTTGTCCCGATGTCACCCGAACCCTCACGGCCTCCTATGCCCCACGGCGTGTGACTTGGCGCAAATCGAGCGGCCGAGTACGATTCTAATATCCCACAGACCCTACGTCAGTCAGAGGAGACCCCGAATGGCAGGCACCACGCAGACCGAGACCCAGACGTTCCTATTGCACCGCAGAACCTACGAAGGCATCGTTGACACCACGTTCAACACGCCGCTGGTCCGCCTGGGCCGCGTGGCGCCCGAAGGCACGACCCTGTTGGCCAAGTGCGAGTTCTTCAACCCCTACGGAAGCGTGAAGGACCGCATCGGCCGATCCATGATCGAAGCCGCCGAGGATGCCGGCACCCTCAACCTCGACACGCACATTATCGAACCCACCAGCGGCAACACCGGGATCGCCCTGGCGTTCGTGTGCGCCGCCAAGGGTTACAAGCTGACGCTGACGATGCCCGAGTCGATGAGCCTCGAACGCCGCGCTTTGCTCAAGGCGCTGGGCTCGAACCTGGTGCTCACCCCCGCGGCCGGGGGCATGAAGGGCGCGATCGCCAAGGCCGCCGAACTGGTCGCCACCACCGAAAACGCGTGGATGCCCCAGCAGTTTGAGAACCCGGCCAACCCCGACATCCACGAGCGGACCACCGGCCCGGAGATCTGGGAAGACACCGGGGGCAAGGTGGACATCCTCGTCTCCGGCATCGGCACCGGCGGCACGCTCACCGGTGTGTCGCGCTACATCAAGCCGAAGAAGCCGTCGTACAAAGCCATTGCCGTCGAGCCCACCGAATCGCCGGTGATCGCTGGCGGCGACCCCGGACCGCACAAGATCCAGGGTATTGGTGCCGGCTTTGTCCCTAAGAACCTTGACATGACGTTCGTCGACGGCATCGAGGCGGTCAGCAGCGACGAGGCGTTCGAGTGGGCACGACGCGTGGCGAAAGAGGAAGGCATCCTCGGCGGCATCAGTTCCGGCGCCGCGGTCTGTGCTGCCGTCCGCGTTGCGTCGCGGCCGGAGAACAAGGGTAAGGTCATCGTGACCGTCCTGCCCAGCTTCGGCGAACGCTACCTGTCCACCCCCCTGTTCCAAGGCCTGACCGATTAACCTGGCGAGATTGCCCGAGCGATCCGGGCCAACAACCACGCCACCGATCAAGGCTCGGCAGGTTGTTGCCGGGCCTTTTCGCACCATTGTGTGTCATCCTCACCGCTTAGCAGCTGGTTCAGGAACAACTATGGCAAGCGTATGTCGGTGTTGAGCGTCTTGGCCAAGCGCCGGTACGCCGCCCGCTGCGGCAGCGGGCGGCGACCGACAGACGCAGCGCCTGATTTTGCCGGTCAATACCGGCAACAGTAAGCTATTGGCAGGGGTTGGGCTTTTCGGGTTTACTTTTGGGAGCCTCGAGCGTGGGGGGCTGTTTCACGAAACTGCTGTTGATTAGTATTCTGGCATGTCTGTCCGTTCCGGCTTCCGCGCACGAAACGGACAATTACACCGTGCCGCGGGACAAGCAATTCGTCGATCTCGGTCCGATCTTTACCGACATCTTCTGCCTGAACATCCGCAAAGCAGTGGAGTATACGAACCGGCGGATCCGCCGTGCGATCGAGTTGAAGGCATCGGCCCAAACCGTCGCTCAATTGCAGTCGCCGGGCCAAATCGCGCGGGCAGTCCGACACGCGTTCCCCCCCACCATCTCGATGATCGACGACATTGAGCGGATGATCTTTTCCAAGCGCATGCGTGACCAGTACCCGGGCCTCATCACCGGATACATACGATTCAGTTGTATCTACGATCACGCAAGCTTCATCCTTGATCCGCGCCAGGTGTTCAAGCTGTGGCGGGCGCCCACCGTGATGATCAACGGGACGTATCTCGGCACCGACAAACTCGGACACTTTATCTCCAAGGGGTACATCAATTACGATCTGTACCGTAAGGCACTGAAGACCGGGGCCTCCCGCGAGGAAGCGGTGAAGCAGGTCCTTGAACTTGGAACGGGAAACGACATTTTCTATTCCGAAAAAGGTTTCGTCGGGTATTTATCATCGGGTGTGTACTCAAACGCTGACCTGGTATCTGACTATGTGGGACTGGCGTTTTACCGCAATCTGACCGAGCCGGTCCGCTTGCGTGGCAACGTCAGACCTCCCATGTTGATCCGCCGCGGCGACTACTGGGAGATCGCCCCACATGTCCGCCGGGATTCCGACTTCTTCACCGTTTACATCACCGACCACCTCGATGAGGTGATGAACCCGAACCTGATGGAAGCCGCCATGCGCAAACCTGTTCGCAAGGCGATCAAGCGCCGCTCGGACAACCTGCTCAAATGGTACGCCGATCGTCACGGCAACCGAAGGACCAAGGCCGATTTCGACCGCTACATAATCGAACACAGCACCTATTTTGGCGAAGAATACGGCCACAGCGGGGAGCACGAAAAGATGGTGACCATCACCAACACGTGTCTGGTGCCGTTTGAGTTCAGCGACGACGTGAAGGTCAGCGCCCCCAACGGCGAGACCGGGTTACACGACGCCGCCGGCCGCGGCGACGCCCCGCGCGTGAAGCGCCTCATTCGGCTAGGCGCCGACGTGAACGCCCCGGTGCGTTCGCTCGAAACCTACTCCTCCGAATGGGGCAACACGCCGCTGCACCACGCCGCGCAAGACGGCAGGACCGAGACGGCAGAGATTCTCATCGCCAACGGCGCGGAGGTGAGCGCACGCAACGACAATGGTGTGACGCCCCTGCACCGCGCGGTCAGACACGCCGACATGGTGTCGCTGCTGATCGGCAAGGGCGCAACGGTGAATGCTGATGATGCGCTCGGCCGTACCCCGCTGCACTGGTCGGCGGCGTATCCCGACCCGGCCGTCGTTGAACTGTTGTTCGCAAGAGGCGCCGACATCCATGCGAAGGACCACAACGGCCGCACGCCGCTGCACAACGCGGCCCTGTGGGGTCATACGCAAGTCATTCAGGTGCTGCTCGCCAGGGGCGCGGATGTGAACGCCACAGCGGATCTCGGTGTGACGCCCTTGCACGTGGCAGCACAGAAGAACCACGTCAAAGTCGTGGAACTGCTGCTTCGAAACAAGGCTGATGCGAACGCCACCGACGAGTTCGGGTGGACGCCGCTTCATGACGCCGCGGCCCGGAACCGCAACGCCGTGGCCAAAGCACTGCTCGCCGGCGGCGCGACGGTCAACGTCAAAGACGCGTATGGCTCCACGCCTTTGCATGAAGCCGCGCGGCAGAACAATCACCACATGGCCGGCCTGCTGCTGGCCAACGGTGCGGACGTGCGCGCGGCCAACCAATCCGGCAGAACCGCGCTACATGACGCGGCATTCAACGGCCACAACAAGACCGTCGAACTGCTCACGGCCAAAGGCGGGGACATCCACCGAAAGGACAACAACGGTGTAACGCCACACCAACTAGCTGCGGAATCCAAACTCACGGTCGCCGAATTGTTTTCCCGGATTGACCATCTGAGATAGAAATGGTTGCAGTTGTGGCACGACTCGGTGTTCATCTGCGTATTCAGTACTAGGACAGAGTTGTGAAAAAGCTGTATGCCTTTACCGCACTGATGGTCCTGCCTTGGTTGATCAGTTGCGCGTCAAACAGCCCAATTGAGATGTGGCAGGCGCAGGTTGAAGGTTACATCCAGCGCGAAGGAAACGGCAACCCGAACGCCGTCCGCAACCTCAGCACCAGCCCCACGCGAAAAGAGTTCGGCGTGATCGGCCGGGAGAAGGGCGTCCTCGGCAAGACGCGGACCGACGCGCTCGGTGTGCTCGTCGGACACCGGAAGATCGGCGGCCGATACTGGTTCATCTTCCTGGTCGGCGTCGCGCAGTACCGGGGCGGTCTTATAGACGTGACTTTTGATTACCCTTCGGTTCAGGACATCCGCGCCATAGCGTTTTGCAAACACAACGGGGGATATCTCTGGGCGGTCGGTCACGAAGACGAGGCTCGGGTCGCACAATACATCCGGCCGCAGGAGGCCGACTGGCGCAAGAGCCATCCCTCGCGCGCCGGTGCGAAAATCCCATACCCGCAATTCCCAACGCCGAAAGACAGATACCGTTTAAGTATCGACGGCCGGACGGTGACGGTGCATGAGGATCATTCCGGCGCCCACTGGCAACTTGATCTGTCGGATTCAGAGCGGTGATGCGTCCAACGGCACAAGTGCAACGGGCAGTCGGGCGATTGGGTCCGCCTATGGCGGAGTGTCCGGTGCCTGGCGTGCGTTACGGTGGTCAGGTGTCAGCTTGTCACGGCGGGAATTTGTCACAGGACGTAAGTGAGCTAGAATGCCGTTCACCGGCCGCGTGCCCGAGTGGACTAAGGGGACGGATTGCAAATCCGTTTGGCGTAAGCCAGTCGTGGGTTCGAATCCCACCGCGGCCTTGCTCCGGCCTCCTAAGCGCCGGGGAAATCGCAACCGCGTTATCCCGGCACTTCAGGGATGGCCCGCGACTGGTTCGGCCGCACCGGCCTTGCGCTCGATCACTCAGCCAATGGATTGGCCGACGCCGTTTCGGGACCGCAAAAGAAAACCTGATCATCCTGCGTCAGTTCGGGTTGGGGGACATCCAGGATCGTGAGGATGTATGGCTCGATCATGATCTGACCGCCGACCTCGTAGACCCCATCCTTCACTGACTGGCAATATCGGATCAGGACCGGCACGGTGCCCACCGCCTGATCTTTCATAATGATGCGCAGTCGCCACGTCGAATCAAGCTCCAACGACTGGTTGATCTGCAACTTGACGCCCGTCCGGCTGATGTCCAGCAATGTGACATCCTGAATCTGCCCCAGGGGCGACTTCTCATTCAGCGGCTCGATCTTTGCCTCGCCGCGGATGACATGGCGACGGAATTGACGGCCTTCGGGTTGGGTCGTATCCGATAACGAATGTTGCATGACGCTTCCACCTTTCGGTTGGTTGATCCGTCGTCAGACGGTTACCAATTAGAGTCAATCGGTCATTGCAACTTGCAGATTGAATCCCGCGGTCTTTTGATTACGAGTAGCCTTGAGAGATTGGTGATATGCAGCCGGCAACTGTCGCTCCCGTGAGGCAGGTCGGATTCGCCGTGTCGATACAGGTCCTGCGCAACAAGAAGTGAATAATCAGGATTACTCCCGAGCTTCGAACGCCGCGTCTCCACGATGCCTTGCTGCTGGCATTGCGCGAAGCGATGGT
>JAZGCX010000198.1:0-13521 GCA_036477175.1 Phycisphaeraceae bacterium | reverse complement strand
GCTGAGTCAGTTCGAGTGCGGCGGTGTAGTCGCCGGCGTCGCGTCTGTGAATCGCGCGGGTCATCAGGTCGTTGAACTCGGCCTGGGCGGCTTCGCGGTGGATGGTTAGCGATTGCATCTGCTCGTCCAGCACGCCGCGGGGCGCCTGCTGGTCATCGGCCTTGGCGCGGGCCGCGGTCAACGCGGCCAGCGCCTCGCGATTCTGCGGCTCGAAGGCCACGGCCTTTTCGTAATACTTCACGGCCAGGCGGTAGTTGCCGGCCTGCTCTTCGGCTCGCCCGCGGGCCAGTTGCTCCTGAACATACAGCCGACGCGCCTGAACCAGCACGTCGCTGCGTGCCGGCTCGTCTTTTTTGGTGCGCTTCGGCTTCTTCCTTGGCGGTTCGGGCGCGGGCTCGGCCGGCGCCGGCGCTTCGGCGGCCGCCTCAGCGGCGGCCGGTGGCTCAGCCAGCGCCAACTGCGGCTGCGCCACGCGGCGCTCCGCAACCAGTGCCAGCAGACGATTCACCCGGCCCCGGTCGAACCACCCCAACTCAACGCCGCTGTGTGTCACGGCGAGCAGCTTGTCTTGGGCGGCATCAATTCGGCCGGCCTTGAGGTCCGCATCCGCCGCGTCGATGCTCTGCCGCACGCGGGTCAGTTCAGCACTCAGCGTGCGGCGCAATTCAGCGATCCGCGCGGTGGCGAGCCTCTTGTGGTAACCGGTCGCGCTGGGGTGCGAGAGCACCGATTGATACAACGTCATGGCGTCGGTGTTCCGGCCGCGGTCGCGCGCGTGGTCGGCTTGCTCGAGCAGAGCGCCGGGATCGGACGGCTCCTCATGGAGCAGTTGCCTGATGTCCTTGAGCATTTCCTGCATTGTTTGGCGCTGCTGTTTGGGCAACTGCATCTGGTCGACGCGATCGAAGACTTCCAACGCCGCCTCGTATTGACCGTCGGCGTATAGCTGTATGGCGTGCTGATAAAGTTCCTCGGCGGTGAGATGCATCTGATCCTGTGCCGCCATTGAGCCGGTCAATGCGAGCAGGCCGGTACAGAACACCACAACGATCAAGGATGAACGGTCACACAAAGCCAGGCTCCTTATCGTGAGGCGAACAGCGCCGCGTGGACGCCGTACAAGGCCGCGTATCAGGTTGTCCGTTGCACCTGATCCACTGCTTTCGGTGGGTCCCCTGTGGGCCCAAAGTCTAAGCCCTATGCCTGTTTGCTGCAAGTAACAACACGGCTTGGACGGGGCGCGGGGTGTGGGACCGGCCCAGCCAGCCGTCGGCTCGGGACGGGCGGTCTTGCCGGCTGCCCCCACCACTCGCCTTGATTATTGGGCCACGCGAGCCTGGAACAGTGGCCCCCACGTGACGACACTCGGCTGATTCACGCCATGTCGCGGTCGGTCACGGAGCGGGCATCGTGGTCCGAGCCGGTCAGGTGCCGGCACCGGCCGCCGGCGATATCAGGCGTATCATCTGCTCCACGGCCGCACGCAGACCGACAAAGATCGCCCGGCTGACGATCGAGTGCCCGATGTGCAACTGCCACATGCCCGGCAGCGCCGCGATCGGTTGCACGTTGGTGTAGTTGAGTGCGTGGCCGGCATTGAACCGCATCCGGGCCTCGATGATTTGCCGACCGGCGCCGGCCACCTTGGCAAGTTCCTCAGCCACGGCCGGCGCATTGGCGTCGTGACCGGCGGCGCCGATGGCGTGCGCATAAGGACCGGTGTGCATCTCACACGCGTCGAACCCCGCTCCGGCTGCCGCCTCGATCTGTGATGGCTGCGGATCGATGAACGCGCTACAGAGCACGCCCGCCTCGTGCAATTTGGCCACCACGTCCTTCAACCGTGCTCGCTGCCCCGCCACGTCGAGCCCGCCTTCGGTGGTCAGTTCCTGCCGGCCCTCGGGCACCAGCGTGGCCATGTATGGCCGCACCCGCGCGGCGATGCGGACCATCTCATCCGTCGCGGCGATCTCCAGGTTCAGCTTCACCTGACAGATCGACTTGACTCGCTCGACGTCGTGATCCTGGATGTGCCGTCGGTCTTCGCGCAGGTGCATCGTGATACACTCGGCCCCGCCGAGCTGCGCTTCGACCGCCGCCCAGACCGGGTCCGGTTCAATGGCCCGCCGCGCCTCCCGCACGGTCGCCACGTGGTCGATATTCAGTCCCAGTTCCGCCATGGCAAAAAGGTAACAAGGGCAGGTGCAAATGACGAATGACCAAGCGCGGATGCCGGAGTCCGAGGCGAGTTGTAACGCCCCGACTACCGGTCGCGGTACAGCTCATTTGAGCAACCCGCGAGTGATAGCTATACTCCGGAGTGCGGATTACTACGGTGACTCACCGCTTCGAGGTGTGACATGGCACATAAAAAGGGACAGGGCAGCACGAAGAACGGCCGCGACTCCAACCCGCAGTACCGCGGCGTCAAGCTGTACGGCGGACAGCAGGCCCGGGCCGGTTCGATCATCGTTCGCCAGTGCGGCACCCGCTTCAAGCCCGGCTACCAGGTCGGCATCGGCTCGGACCACACCCTCTACGCCCTGGTCGAAGGCACCGTCGTATTCCAGGGCCGCCGCGTCCACGTACGGTCGGTCTAGGGAGCGAAGAGCGAAGAGCAAAGAGCGAGGAGCGAGACGGGGACAGATAAATGGCAACGGTTCGGGATTTTCGCGAGCTGCGCGTCTATCAATCAGCATTTACAGCAGCTCAACAAATCTACGAGCTGAGCAAGCAATTTCCTGCCGAAGAAAGATATTCACTTACCGATCAGATCCGACGATCGTCTCGGTCCGTATGTAGCAACATCGCTGAAGCATGGCGCAAGCGCCAGTACCCGCCGGCCTTTGCCAGCAAGTTGACCGATTCCGATGCGGAAGCTGCCGAAACGAGGGTATAGCTTGACTTGGCGTTGTCCTGTGGATTCATCAACCAAGAGGATCACAGCAGACTAGCCGACGATTACGATCATATCAACCGCCAATTGTGCAAAATGATGGACAATCCGAACGATTGGTGTGCCGGCATCGGCCAGCAAAAACACGATGCATCACCATAAAATGATCCACCCAGTTGACACTCTTCGCTCCTCGCTTTTCGCTCTTCGCTCCTCGTATTTGCCATGCTCATCGACACCGCCACCATCTTCGTTCGCTCCGGCCGCGGCGGCGACGGGGCCATCAGCTTTCGCCGTGAGAAATACATTCCCAAGGGCGGGCCCGACGGCGGCAACGGCGGCAACGGCGGCAGCGTCATCCTCGTCGCCACCGCAGGCGTCGATACCCTGCTGGACTTGACCGGCCGTCACCACCACCACGCCGACAACGGTCAACCCGGTGCCGGCAAACAACAGCACGGCAAAGATGGTGACGATCTTGTTGTCGAGGTTCCGCCCGGCACGCTTGTCTGCGATAACACGACGGGCCAGTTGCTTGCCGATCTCGACGCGTCCGGCAAGCAAATTGTCGTTGCCAAAGGCGGTCGCGGCGGCTTTGGCAACGAGCACTTCAAGAGCCCCACCAATCAGACCCCACGCCAGTACACCCCCGGCGAGCCTGCCGAGCAGCGAACCCTACGCCTGGAACTGAAGCTGATCGCCGACGTGGGCCTGGTCGGCCTGCCCAACGCCGGTAAGTCCACCCTCCTGTCGGTCGTCTCCCGCGCCCGGCCCAAGATCGCCGACTACCCCTTCACCACGCTTGAACCGAATCTCGGCATCGCCGAATTAGCCGCCCATAAGGGCACCCCGCGCCGCCTCGTCATCGCCGACATCCCCGGCCTGATCGAGGGCGCTCATACCGGCCACGGCCTGGGCACCCGCTTCCTCCGCCACATCGAACGTACCCGCCTGCTCGTACACCTGCTCGAAATCGACCCGCCCGACGGGTCCGACCCCGTCGCTAACTACCACACCGTCCGCCGCGAGCTGGCCACCTATTCGCAGCAGTTGGCCAAAACCCCCGAGCTGGTCGTGTTGAGTAAGATAGACCTGGCAGCCGGCGGGCAGGGCCACACCGCCGCCGTGCAAACGATTGAAAAAGCGCTGGGCAAGCAGGTCCTGCCAATCAGCGCCGCCACGCACCAGGGCACCGCCGACTTGCTGGAGCAGTGTTGGCGGCAACTCAATCGGCAATCGGCGATCAGCAATGAACATTAACCTTCTGGCCATCATCGTCGGCAACGCCCGCACCCGCATCGGCACGTTCGTCGATGACAAGCTCATCGACACGCGCATCGTCGATAACAAGCGTGTTGCCGATCTCGGCCCGGCGCTCACCAGTATGTTCCAGCCGCTGGCCGACAAGCCCGATGCGGTGGTCATGCTCGCTTCGGTTCAGCCGGATATCTGCGATCAGGTCACACAGCAGGTCCGTGACGTGCTGGGCAAGAAGGTGGTGCGCGTCGAGCAGGACCTGCCTATCCCGATCGGCCGGAAGCTCGACCCGGAAACCATTGTCGGCGACGATCGTCTGCTCAACGCGGCGGCGGCCTACGACGTGCTCAAACAGGCATGCGTCGTCGTGGACGCCGGCACCGCCATCACCGTTGATTTGGTGGACGGCGCCGGCACCTTTCACGGTGGGGCGATCGGTCCGGGCGCCCAGATGAACCTCACCGCCCTGCACGAGCGCACCGCCCAACTGCCCGAGGTCGAACTGAAAAAGCCCGCCGAACCGATCGGCCACAACACCGTCGAAGCCATCCGCAGCGGCGTCTTCTTCGGGCTGCGCGGCATGGTCCGCGAGTTGGTCGAACTCTATGCCGAGCAGGCCGACGCCTTCCCGATCGTCGTCGTCACCGGCGGCGACGCCCAACTGCTGTTCGACGGCTACGACCTGGTGGACCGGATCGTGCCCGACCTGACCCTCTTGGGCATGGCCGCCACGCTCAAGACCGCTGCGAAAAACCCCGCCGAGTCTTAACGCTCTTGGCGGCAGCCCGAAACGGCCGCGTGTTCCAACAACCGATGTCCGACGTGCAGAACTTCAGCGACGCGTCACCAAAGCAGATTCTTCGCACACTGCGGACCATCTGGCTCGCGCTGCTGCTCGGCCAGATCGCCTTGTTCATCGTCGTCGCCGTCGTGATCACCAACGGCGGCGTGCAGATCGGTTCGGCCAACAACCAACTGGTACAACCGCTGTTCTACCTCAGCCTCGCGATGCTCTTGGCGTTCGTGCCGGTCGGCTACCTGCTCCGCACAACCATCTACAAGAAAAACTGGCATGGCGACGTGATCACGCCCCGCGGGTACTTCACTGGTAACCTTCTGTTACTGGCGCTTTGCGAAGCCGTGGCGCTGTTCGCCTTGGTCGTGACATTACTCAGTGGCACGTTCGGCCTGACGCTGCTTCCCGCCGTCGCCGCCATGGCCGTTCAGGTCGTCAACATCCCCACCGGCCGTCCCATGCAGCCGGCCGTGCCGAGCTTCGGCGCCCGCGAACGATGACCACCAACGACGCGCCACGAGTCACGCTCACCACCGCTGCCAACACCGGCCCGATCGCTTTGATCCAACTGCACGGCCCCGGCGTTACCGCCATCCTCACCCAACTGACCGGTAAGGCCGACTGGCCTGCGTCACGGATGAGGCTGGTGGAATTTGCCGAAATCGACACCGGTTTGGCCGTCATGTTCCGCGGCGAGCCGGACGCATGGGCACAACTCATGCCGCACGGCGGGCCGCGCGTCGTGCAGAAGCTGCTCGATCATCTGACGGCGTTGGGCGCGGCGTATGACAACGACCCACCACCGCGCGCCGTTTACCCCGAGGCGAAAAGCGACCTTGAAGCCGACATGCTCGCCACGATCGCGCGTGCCGCCAGTCCCGCTGCGATCAATCTGCTGCTGGCCCAACCCGGGTTGTGGAAAGATTTCATCACGGCCAACGAGGATCAGGCAACGGACCAGCGAGGCGCCATCCTCGCGCGCAGCGACGTGCTCGATCGTCTGATCGATCCGCCGGCGGTGGTCGTAATCGGTCGGCCCAACGTCGGCAAGAGCACGCTGACCAATCGGATGCTTGGCCGGTCGGCCAGCCTGGTTGCCGACCTGCCCGGCACGACACGCGACTGGGTCGCCGGTCTCGCAGAGCTTGACCGCGTGGCCGTGCGCTGGATGGACACACCCGGACTGCGCCACGGCGACGACGAAGTCGAGCAGCGGGCCATTGACCTGGCGCGGCAGGTCATTGTCAACGCCGACGTGTTGATCGCGATGCGTGACCCGTCGCTGGATTGGCCCACCGATGACGCGCTGGGCCGGGGCCCTGATCTGTGGGTGTTTAACAAGATCGACACCGCACCCAACGCCACGCTTGCCGGTGACGGTCGGCAACCGGGATCGCCGCTGCCGGTCAGCGCCGCCACCGGCCGCGGCACCGATCGGCTGCAACAGTTCATCCTCGACCGGTTGGGTCTTTCGATGCTGCGCGAGCCAACGCTGTGGGTGTTCTCACCAACTCTGCGCACGGCGGTGTCATCGGACGATGCCGCCCACATCACGTCGTATGTATTGGGTCAGCCGTAGGGCCGGCCGCGACTTGCCTTGCCGACCACAGCCCGGTCCAGCCCGGTTACTGCGACGGCGTCTTGTCGGGGCCGCCTTCGCGGGCGATGCTGCCCCGCATCGACGTGTCGGACTGGATGTTCTGCATCCGGTAGTAGTCCATGATCCCCAGGTTGCCGCTGCGGAACGCCTCTGCCATCGCCTTGGGGACCTCGGCCTCGGCCAGCACCACCAGCGCCCGGTTCTTCTGGACCTCGGCCTGAAACTCCTGCTCCTCCGCCACCGCCATGGCACGACGCTTCTCCGCCTCGGCCTGGAAGCGGCGCTTGTCGGCCTCGGCCTGATCCGCTTGCAGCTTCGCGCCGATGTTCTCGCCCACGTCGATGTCCGCGATGTCGATCGACAGGATCTCAAACGCCGTCCCCGCGTCCAGTCCCTTATCCAGGACCGTCTTGGAGATCCCGTCGGGGTTCTCCAGCACCGCCTTGTGGCTGGTAGCCGAGCCGATCGTCGTCACGATCCCCTCACCGACCCGGGCGATGATCGTCTCCTCGGTCGCCCCGCCGATCAGCCGCGCCAGGTTCGCTCGCACGGTCACCCGGGCCCGGGCCTTGAGCTGGATGCCGTCCTGCGCCACCGCGTCGATGGTCGACCGGCCCAGCGCGGGGTTCGGGCAGTCGATCACCTTCGGGTTCACGCTGGTCTGCACCGCTTCGAGGATGTCACGGCCGGCCAGGTCGATCGCGCACGCCTTGTCAAACGGCAGCTCAATCTTGGCGCGGTCGGCCGCGATCAGCGCCCGCACCACCCGCGGCACGTCGCCCCGCGCCAGGTAGTGCGTCTCGAGTTGCGACGTGCTGATGTTCAAACCTGCCTTGACCGCCTGGATCCGCGACAGCACGATCGTCCGCGGATCGACCTTGCGGAACTTCATCCCGATCAGGTCGAGGAACGCGACCCGCGCCTTGGACAATAGCGCCTGCAACCACAGGTTGATGAAATTGCCTATCAGCGCCAGGATGACGAGCAAGACGAGACCGCCGATGACCAGCGCCACGACCAGCGCGATCTGCCCACCAGTGAGTGCGAGTGTTGTCATGACAGCACCTCGGTAAGTAAGAAAGACCCGCCGGCCGGCCACCTGTGCGCCAGCCGTCAACTCGCTCTATGATGCCCGCCGGCTGCACAAGACACAAGTCCCTCACCATCATAAGCCCGCGCCACACCCGCGTCCCGCACGGACTTCATGACCCGCTGTGAACCGCCGATCCGGTCTCGCCGGCCATTTGGGCCCCCGGCTGCGCCTCGTACCCGGCCGGATCCCTCCCCGGTCGCGCCGATCCTGGCCTTGTACGCGGCGTCATCGCGCCCGCGACGCCTCCTGCCGGACCGCCGACCTGTCCCCGGCGCGATCGACGCACATTCGACTGGTCTGGCGGCAGCCGTCAGCTTGTCCGATATAATCGGCCCCCGGCAATAGGGATCACCTCTTGGGAGCGAACCATGCGCGCAATCGTCACCGGACAGGTTGGGATGGACAAGAAAGGCTACCTCGATGCGGTGGCCGACCTCGCCGGGCAGCGGGGCGAGCGGATCGAGGTGTACCACGTCGGGGACATGATGTACGACGAGGCCCCGGACGTGAAGCCCGGCCGCATCCTCGACCTGCCGCTGAGCCGGCTCACCTCACTCCGCCGTGCGGTGTTCAAGGACATCATCACCGAATCCGCAGGCCAGAAGAACATCATCGTCAACACCCACGCCACGTTCCGCTGGCGGCATGGCCTGTTCAGCGCGTTCGACTTCGACCAGGCCCACGAGCTCGAGCTCGACACCCTGATCTGCCTCGTGGACAACATCGAGATCATCCACCAACGCCTCTACAGCGAGCACACCAGCGACGCCACCCTCAAGGACCTGATGGTCTGGCGCGAAGAGGAGATCATGGCCACCGAGATGCTCGCCCAGGCGCTGGGCAGCCCCAACAACTTCTACATCCTGTCGCGCGGCCGACATACCGACACCACCGAAACCTGCTTCCGACTCATCTGCCGACCCGAAATGCGAACCGTTTATCCGTCGTTCCCGATGACGCACGTGGTCGGCATGCCCGATGTGCTGGCAGAGATCGACGCGTTCCGCGCCGAGCTGGCCAAGCACTTTATCGCGTTCGACCCCGGTGACGTGGACGAGAAGCTGCTGCTCGACGCCGCCCTCGCGGCCGACAAGAAGGGCAGGGATTTCATCGAGACCGAGGCCGCCTCGTCCAATGGCGGCCGGCAAAAGCTCCGCGTCTCGGTCAAACAGGTGCTCGACATCGCCGGTGACATCGACGGCCAGATCTACATGCGCGACTTCAAATTCATCGATCAGTCGGACATGATCATCTCGCTCGTGCCGGAACTGCCCAGCGGCGTGCCGGGCCTGTCCAGCGGCGTCGAACGGGAACTGCAACACGCTTTCGAGCACGGCAAGGAAGTTTACGTCGTCTGGAAACCCAAAAAGACCCCCAGCCCCTTCATCACCGAAACCGCCACAAAGGTGTTCGAGTCCACCGACCAGGCCCTGTCTTACTTCGAACAAAACGCCATGTTCGTGCAGACGAACCTGTTCGGGCATTGACCCGACCGCTGACGCTCGTTTCCACTTCTGACCGACCGGCTTCTTCCTCGTTTGCGGCCGGCCACATGCCCCAAACACCGCTTTCCTGCATTCGGTGAGCTCTTTTCTTGAAACGCAAGCCCTTCGGACGAATATACTTAACAGGTGGGCCAACCAGTTACCTTCCGAGGTTTCGGTTGAGTCATAGGTGGGTGACCGGGAGGAATGTTGATGCGAGGAAGCTGGGCTTGTGCGGTATTCATCCTGGGGTGCTTGAGCGCTGCTCAATACAGTTCCGCGACACCTGTCCGGGTGCTGATCTTTGCCGGCCAATCGAATGCGGGCAATACGACAGACCTTTCTGTCCTGCCGACAGAGCCTGTTGACCTGCGTCTGCCCCAGACGGACGTGCTTTTCAACTATTGGAATCCAAAAAAGGACTGGGCATCCGACGGCTGGATTTCGCTTCAGCCAATACCGAATGCGGGTCCCCGGTTTGGACCGGAGGTGCTGTTCGGTCGAGCGCTCGCCAACGCATATCCAAATGAACAATTTGCGATTCTCAAGGTCTGGGCAGGCGGCACGAATCTGCGCACGGGATGGGATCCGGACGCGACGACCGGAGCCCGGATGTATTCCAGCCTGACACCGCGATTAAATGATGGCCTGGCACTGCTTGTTGCTGATGGATTTAACCCGGTGGTTTCGGGATTCTTTTGGACACAGGGGGAAGGCGATTCCGGCAAGTTAAATCCCGCGATAGCGTATGAACAAAATCTGACAAACTTTATCGCGAGCGTGAGGTCTGATTGGGGATATATGCCCTTTGTTTTTAACCAACTGCATGTCGACGCTGACAGGGAATTTTCTGATGTGCTTCGGCAATCACAGGCTAACGTGACGGCAAATGTTGATGGTGTGGTGATGATCAATATTGATGATCTTGCTCTCGGAGCCGACAGTGTTCACCTGACCGCAGAGGGCCGCAGAGATTTAGGTGTCCGCTTGGGGAATGGTTATCTACAAGCAGCCAATATCGGGGGCGACGCGAACCTGGATGGATTCGTCACCTTTGGCGACTTCGCGGTTTTGCAACCGAACTTTGGTCAACCCGGGAACTGGCCTGAAGGTGATTTCGACAGCGACGGACAGGTCACGTTCGCCGACTTTGCGATCCTGCAAAACAACTTCGGCATGGCCGTGGCCCCGGCAGCCACGCCCGAACCGGCGACGCTGGCGCTGCTGGTTTGCGGCGGATTGCTTTTCGGATGGCGGCCGTCCCGGTCGGCTCAATTTACGACGAACCGTGTGCCGATTGGGCCAGTTCTGCCAGCAGGGCCGCGTGTGTGCGGCAGCCGAGGGTGAAAGATGCCAGGTTGAACTTCTCATTCGGTGCGTGGATGCGGTCGTCGGTTCGGCCGAAGCCGATCAGCAGGCTGTCCAAACCGAGGATGCATTTGAAGTCGGCGACGATCGGGATGCTGGCGCCTTCACGGATAAGCACCGGCTTCTTGCCCGAACAGGCTTCGATTGCCCGGGCGGCGGCGGCGATGTGCGGCGAGTCGGACGGGGCCACCACCGGGTGGGCCTGGCCGTGTCGGGTGATCTGCCATCGACACCCGCCGGCATCGTGTGACCGCAGCCATTGCTCGAAGGTGTCGGCGATCCTGGCGGGGTCCTGGTTCGGGACCAGGCGGAAGCTGACCTTGGCGCCGGCGAAGCTGGGGATGATGGTCTTGGCGCCCGCTGCGCCGTAGCCGCCGTACAGCCCGTTGATGTCGCACGAAGGTCGAACCCATCGGCGTTCGAGTGTGTTGTATTCCGCCTCGCCGTATGGTTCGGCCGCGCCGACGGCGTCGAGGTAGGCCCGCTCGTTAAAGTCGAGTTGTGACCAGCGTCGGTGCTCGTCGTCGGTAGGCGGTTGGACGCCGTCGTAGAAGCCGGGGATGGTGACGCGGCGTTGCTCGTCGAAGAGTCGGCCGAGGATCCGGGTGAGGATCGTGGCGGGGTTGGCGACGGTCCCACCGTACATCCCGCTGTGCAGGTCGCGGTTCGGGCCGTGCAGTTGAATGTCGAAGTACACCAGGCCGCGCAGCCCGTAGGTGATCGAAACGACGGCGTCTGGTTGTCCGGGGGTGTCCCACATGGGCGTGTCGCTGATCAGAACGACGTCGGCGGCGAGCTTATCCTTGTGCTGTTCAAGGAACGGGGGCAGGTGGATGCTGCCCATCTCCTCTTCGCCTTCGATCAGGACGGCCAGGTGGCAGGGGAAGTTGCCGGTCGTGTTGGACCAGGCTCGAACCGCCTCCAGGAAACAGCAGAGCTGACCTTTGTCGTCGCTGGCGCCGCGGGCATAAATCGCATCGTTGCGGATGTGGGGCTCGAACGGGGGCGTTTGCCACAGGTCGAGCGGATCGGGCGGCTGCACGTCGTAGTGGCCGTAGAACAGGATGCGCGGCGCGGTCGGTGGTGCGGCGTCGGCAGCGGTGTGGGCCAGGACGACCGGATGGCCATTGCCGCCGCCGGTGGGCAGCACCTGCGCGTCGAGCCCGCACTCGTTGAGGCGTGCGGCGACCCACTCGGCGCCGCGGTGCACATCGGTGACGTAGGCCGGATCGGTGCTGACGCTCGGGATCGCCAGGAACTGCTTGAGGCGGTTCAACGCGTGCGGCGCATCGTCTTCGAGCCGTTGCATCACCTGTTCGAGCATCAGATTATGCCTTGCGATCGGCGTGGACCTGGACCCGACCGGCGTCGGTGCAATGGACGGCGTAGGTGGGTACGGGCGGCTCGTCGTACGGGAAGTCGATGTTGGCGCCGGTCTTGATGTTGTAGGCGTAGCCGTGGTACGGACAGGTAAGCACCAGGCCCCGCCGTTCGCCCTCGCCCAACGGCTGGCCGGCGTGAGGACAGATGTTGGATACGGCCAGCAGTTGGCCGTCAAGGTTGAACATGACCAGCCGTGTGTCTTGGGTCTCCAGGCAGACCTGGCAGCCGGGTGGAAAATCCTTTTGGGGGCCGATGTCGATCCACTTTGCCATGGGCGTGGGGTTCTCTACGATGCGCAGCCGGATGACGCCGGAGTTTAGCCGATACCGACAGATGGTGTCGTCGTTGGCCGAGCCTTCGCTGGCCCAAGCCGGTGTGGACTCGGCAGACTCGATCACGCTGGGGGTGCCGGCGGCCAGGCTGCTGATGCACGAAAACGCATCGCTGTATGGGTCGCTGGCCGATGGGTTCAAACAACTGGAGGCATTGGGACAGTCCCGCCGCGGTGAGGTCGCGCGTCTGGTTGACCCGGCGGGGCACTGCCGTGACGTCTATCATCCGTTTGTCTTGCACCTGCACCTGGCGGCATTCGGGCGTCGATACGAATCGCTGCCGGCGAGCGTGTGGGGTGCGTGTGAGTCGGCGGTGCCGGGCGCGATTGAACCGGCGCGAAGCGTTGAGACATATGCCGACGCGGCCCCACCACCGGCCGAGGTGCCCGTGGTGTTGTGGCAGGCACTGTGCCTGTACGAGCAGGCGGTGATCCTCGGCCGCGACGTGGACATCGAGCTGATCGACTCGATCGTCCATCAGGTGGTTGCGGTTCCGGGGCCCGACGCATCGTTGCACCAACGGCGTGAGGCCGACTCGCCCGACGCCTGGACCTACCGCGAGCTGGTTGGCCTGCACGCTTTAGCCAACCTGGCACTAGGCAGGCGGAACCTCAACTGGGCCAAACGAGTCGAACAGATAGCGATGTACCACCTTCAGAACACACAGCCGGACCACACCACGAACCAGCCTTGGGCCGTCTTTGCGTTCCTCTGGTCGCCCCCAACGGCCAGCTTTGCCGAGCAACAACTGCTGGACACGACGGCTCACGCCGGGGGCACCGTCGGCCCGGTTGCGGGTATGCTGTTGGCGGACGCCGCCGATGCACTGGCGCAGTTTGAAGGTTGATCGGTGTGCCTGCCCAGGATCAGCTCATCATGGAAACGAAGAGTCTCAGCTTGGTATTGACCCTGGCTCTGCTGCCGTTGATGACGCACGCCGCATTCAGCCAGTCAGATGAAACGAACGCGGTGTCCGAACCGTCCCAAGCCACACAACAACATCCGGATGCGCTGGCGCTCGATGCGGTCCGCGCGCAACTGGCGGCCATGCTCACGGCCACGGGCCTGCCCACCGACGCGCAGCGCCAGGATCTTGCCCAACGTCTTGACGAGCTGGCGGCTACCTCTGGCCGTCTGGCGGAACAGCTACCGCAGGCTCAGCAGAAGCTCGATGCGAGCAACCTCGAGGCCCAGGCGTACAACGCGCTGGCCAACCAGGCCCGGATCGAAAAGCAACCCCGCGAAGCCGACTATCGGCTTGGTCAACTGCGTGACGCAGCCAGAAAGACCAAGCAGATTAACGCACCCGGCG
>JAZGCX010000197.1:0-3130 GCA_036477175.1 Phycisphaeraceae bacterium | reverse complement strand
CGTGCGGGTGCTGGGAAAACTCAGATAAGCACTCGCGCTGACGGGTCCTGGTCCGCCGTGTGACTTGCTTGGGTGCCGTTGCGCACGACGGGGCAAGGCCGGCCGTGGCACGCGGGATTTTTCAGACGGAGCCTAACCCCGGCGACCGGCGGAGTTGTATTCGGTGATGCCGGTGAGCGTTGCGGCCATGCGGCAGGCGGTGCCCGACGGGTCGCGCGCGGCAGCGAATCCATCGATCGAGCATACTACCTCTGCCGCGATCGCGAAATTCCATTCAGTTGGGCGGCAGCTTGACCGTATCGAACCAGTACTGGCCCAAGCGCCGTATGACAAGCAACAGCGTTCCGTAGCTGTCGGGCTTGGTGATGTACGAGTTGGCGCCCAGTTCGTAGCTGCGAACGATGTCCTCTTCTCTGCTTGAGACAGTTAGAACGATAACGGGAATCGATCGCAGTTCAGGGTCGGCCCTGATTTCGGCCAGTGCCTCGTAGCCGTCCTTCTTCGGCATCTTCAGGTCGAGCAGGATCAGGCTGGGCCGCGGGGCATTGTTCGCCTCCGCATAGACACCGCGGTGGAACAGATAGTCCATCAATTCTTTGCCGTCGTCCACAAAGCGGATATCCTGGGCCACGCCCGTATCCTGAAACACCACCTGGATGATTGTCCGATCGTCCGGGTCATCTTCGGCGACGAGCACGGTGATGGGCGTTTTGGGGCCTGTTCGGGATCACGGCGGGCGTCCGGCCGAGGACTTTTTGTTTGACGATTGACGATGAACTCTGTCATGACCTGTCGCCTCCTGCCGCGTCATGGACGGGCAGGGTGACGGTGAACGTTGCGCCTTGTCCGGGCGTGCTCTTGGCTTCGATCGTGCCACTGTGACGCTCGACGATCCGGCGGCAGACCGCCAATCCCATGCCGGTGCCGTCGTACACGCCCCGTCCGTGCAGCCGCTGGAACACGCCGAAAATCCGGTCGCGGTACTTTTCGTCGAACCCGATGCCGTTGTCTTCGACCGTGATGTGACAGAGCTGCCCGGCCGATGGGCCTGGTGCTGCCGGTCCGTGTCGCTCTTGCATCAGTGTAGCGTTCACCCGGACGATTGGCGAGACCTGCGGCCGGTGAAACTTGAGGGCGTTGGCGATCAGGTTTTGCAGCAACTGTCGAATCTGCGTTGGGTCGGCCCCGATCGTTGGCAGGCAGCCCACCTCGACGCGCCCCCCGCTCTGCTGGATTCGCGCCTCAAGATCACAAGCGACTTCCCGGGCGATCCGGCCCAGGTCCACCGGCTCAAAGGGCTTCGGCGTAGTCGTGATCCGAGCGTACATCAGCAGGTCGTCGATCAGGTGATGCATCCGCTGCGAGGCGTCGATCATGCGATGCAACTGGTCGCGGGCATGATCATCCAACTTGTCGCCGACGTACGCGTGCAGCCGGTCGCCGAACGCTCGAATCTTGTGCAGCGGTTCCTTCAGGTCATGCGCCGCGATCGAGGCAAAATCCTCCAGCTCCCGGTTCTTCTGTTGCAACTCGGCGTTGGCCTGCTTCAGCGCCGCCTCTGCACGTTTGCGGTCCCTGATGTCAGTAACGCTGCCGCGGACCAGGTTACGGCCAGCGGCCGGCAGCCGCACCAAGCGCACCTCGCAGGGAACCTCCTCGCCCGCAGCGTTTCGTTGGGTCCATTCAAAGACCGGCGTTTCACCGCTCAAAGCGCTCTGAATCATCTCCTGCGCCAACTCGTCCGACGGCCGGCCGTCGGGCTGCACCGGCGGGCTCAGTTCGATCGGCCCGGTCTTGAGCAGCGTCGCTCGGTCAACCCCATAGAGCTGTACCGCGTTGTCGTTGGCATCCACGAAGTGACCCGTGTCGGCGTTCAGCACGACAACCGCTTCCGGCGCATGTTCCACCAGCGTCCGGTACCGCTGTTCGCTATCGCGGAGCGCTTGCTCGGCCTGCTTGCGGTCGCTGATGTCGCGTACAAAACCGCTGAACACGTACCGCCCGCCCAGTCGCACCGGTGCGATCGTTAGTTCCACCGGAAACTCTTCACCGCCGCGGCGAAGAGCCGTGATCTCAAACCGCTTGTTCATCAGCGGCCCTTTTCCGGTGGCCAGGAAGCGTTTGAGCCCTTCGGCGTGTGCCGCGCGGTGCTGTGCGGGGATGATCAATTCGGCGAGCGTCTGGCCGACGGCTTCGGCACGCGACCACCCGAAGATCGTTTCGGCTTGCGAATTCCAGGTGGTCACCACGCCGTCCGAGTCTATGGTGATGACCGCGTCGAGCGCCGCGTCAACGATCTGTCTGAGCCGGGCGTTGCTGTCGCTGAGCGTCTGTTCCGGGGATCGGATGCTGCCAAACAGCAGCGCGATCGAGGCCAGGCCCGCCACCATCAGGACTGAAATCGCAAGAACGAGCAGTTCCGCCCAGAGGTCCGGCCCCGGCGACACGCCGCCCGCCAGCAGCCCAAACAACCTGATGCCCCGCGGGATCGCCATCAGCGTGATCGCCAGGGCGATCAGGCCCCACGCCCACCGCCGACCGGTCACGCGGATCAACCACAACGCCATCGCACCGGCCGTCAACTGAAGCACAACCGATAGCCCCAGGGCAACGGTCACCACCATGTGTCCAGCATCCTCCTCCACAGCGTGACCCATTCTAACCGCAACCCGTGCATTTCGGCCGCTTGTCGATCGGGTTCGGCCATCCCGCGGCCAAGAGCGGATAACCAAGGACCACGCGCTCCCCTTGTTGGTGCGCCTATAATTGCCCGGCATGTCTCACTTCCGGGGGGCCGCGGGCCCCAACCTGGCGACGCTCGAATTGCCCCCGTCATGGGTCAACCTGGCCGGCCGCGTCGATCGCGCCGCCTGCCTGGAGCTGCGCGCCAGCGAAGTGCGCCACGAAGCTACTTTTAGAACCGCCCGCACCTGCCGCAAGCCGGGCCGCCGCGTCGCCACGGCCCGGGTTCACCGTGAAGCCGTCGGCACCGTCACGATCAGCGTCTTCGACCTGCTGGACATCCACAACCGCCGCCAGCCACGCCTGCTCAGCGGCGACTATCGCACCGCCAAGGCCAACGCCATGCGCTACACCCCCGGCAAGCCGCCCAGCCACCCCGACCAACGCG
>JAZGCX010000196.1:0-2612 GCA_036477175.1 Phycisphaeraceae bacterium | reverse complement strand
ACACCTCCTTGTCAGACGAAGCGGCAGAGACCGCGGACCCGGGGGAAAGGATTTCGCTTCGCGGACCTTCGGTTTCGGAGTTCGGATTTCGGGATTCGGATTGAACTTCTGCGGTGCGCTCCAGAGGTTCAGGTGCTTTGATACCTGACTCATCGGTGTCGCGGAGCCGGTACTTGAGCAGCTTCCCAAGCGGCGACCGCGGTAACTGTTTGACGAACTCGAAGCGACCGGGCACCTCGTACCGCGCCAGGTGCTCGCGGCACAGCGCCCGCAGCTCGGTCTCCAATTGATGTGTGTCCGTCGCCGGCGCATCAGACGCGACCACGGCAACGACCACCTCGGTATGGATCGTGTCGGCGCGGCCGATGACCGCCGCGTCGGTGACCTGCGGGTGCATGACCAGCACGCGTTCGATCTTGGCGGGCCAGACCTTCAGCCCGCCGCGGTTGATCATCTCTTTCCGGCGGCCGACGACGCTGAAGAACCCGTCGTCGTCCACGCGGACCACGTCACCGGTGCGCAGCCAGCGGCGGTTGTGCTCGTCGATGCTGAACATCCGCTCGTTTTCGTCGGGGTTGCTCAGGTAGCCGTGCATGACCTGCGGGCCGGTGATCCACAGCTCGCCGGGCTCACCGGGTCGTGCATCGCGGGTCGGGTCGGCCAGGTCCACCACGCGGACGTCGGTGTCGGGCAGGGGCAGGCCGATCGAACCATCCCGCGGGTCGTCGATCGGGTTGGTGTGGGTGACGGGCGAGGCTTCGGTGAGCCCGTATCCCTGGATGATCCGCCCGCCGGTGAGGCGTTCGAACCGCTGTGCGGTGGCGGGCGTCAGCGGGGCGGCACCGCTGATGACAGTCGCGTTTTGGATCACGTCGCAGACGGCCGGGTTCGGGTGCTGTTCCAACTCGTCGCACATCGCCTCCATGATGGTCGGCACCAGCGGCAGCACGGTCGGGCGGTGCTCGGCGATCGTGTCAATGACCTGCCCGACGTGGAAGCGGGTCAGCGGCATTATGACGGCGGCGTTGTAGATCGCCGTGGTCAGGCACGTGGACAGGCCGTAGACGTGGAACATGGGCAGGATAGCCAGGACGCGCTCCTGCGCCGGCCTCAGCCGCACCCACACGGACATCTGCGCGGCATTGGCAATCAGGTTGCGGTGCGAAAGCTGAGCGACCTTGAGGGTGCCGGTCGTGCCGCCGGTGGGTTGCAACACGGCCAGGTCGTCCGGGTCGGGCGCGACCGTCGGGGGGCGCGCCGGTGACTTGGCCAGCAGCTTGGCCAGCGTTAATTGATCGTCCGGGTCGAACGCGTGGTTGTGTAACTGCCACAACTTCAGCCGATATGCCATCCGCTTCCACACCGTCTGGTAGTCTCTGAGTGAGACCCACAGGCAGGTGAGACTTTGTTGGCCGTTGTTATTGACGCGGCTCAATAGCGGCGCCTGGAGGTCCAGGGCAATGATGAGGCGTGGCTCGGTCATCTCGATGAGCCTGGCCAGATCGTCGGCGCCCATGAGCGGCCCGGCGTTGACCACCACGGCGCCGAGCTTTTGGATCGCCCCGAACGCGGTGACGAACTCGGGGCAGTTGGGCATGGTCATCAGCACGCGATCGCCGCGGCGCACCCCCAGCACCGCTAGGCCGCCGGCAAGGCGGTTGACCTGCTGGTGAAGTTGGCTGTAGCTCCAGCGCAGTTCGCCGTAGATCAGCGCCGGGGCGTCGGCGAACCGCTGGGCGGACTGGTCCAGAAGCTGATCCATGGTTGTGCTGGGGTAGTGCAACCGGCGGGGGATGCCGAGGCGGTGGTAGTGGTCCATGAACGGCTCAACATCGGCGGCGGGTGTGTGCGCCGCACCGCCGTTTGAACCGACCTCGAGCCGTAAGGGCTTGCGGCGCCACCATCGCAGGATGTTGAGCATCTTTTCTCGCATGTTTATTCCGTCGGCCCTTGGCGGGCCGTGTGATCAGGTTCGCTCACGCGGCATCGCGGTGCGGGCCGGACTCTTGGTCGTGCTCCTGCGGTTCGGCTTTGGCGGTTTCGCTGGCGTGCAGGAACTCGATGATCGCCGGCAACACCTGGTCGGGGCATTCGTTGAACGGGTTGTGGCCGGCTTCGGGAACGAGCATGAACCGGCTGTCGGGGATGACCCGGGCCATCCGCCGCGCGTAACAGTGCGGGATCAGCGAGTCGTGTTCGCCGGCGATGACCAGCGTGGGCGCGCTGATGTGGTATTCGTCGGGGTCGGGTTCGCTGGCGGCCAGGCAGCGGAGCTGACGGAGCACCGCCGCCCGGGGCACGGCGGTTCGGCCGGCCTGTTCGATCTCCTGTTCGATGCGTTGTGGGTTGGCGTCGAAGTACAGCGGCCCGCCGCCGAGTACCTGCATGGTCCGGGCGAACAGCTTCGGCGGGAACCGACGCAGCGACTGACCGACCAGGGTGGCGACCGCCCGCAGATACGGCCCGAAGTGGTTGGCGCATGAAGTCAGCACCAGCCGCGACACCCGATCGGGATGGTCGATGGCAAACCGCTGCGCGATCATGCCGCCCAGCGACAAGCCCATCACGTGTGTTCGAACGACCTGGAGGTGGTCGAGCAACTCCACCAGGTC
>JAZGCX010000195.1:0-3709 GCA_036477175.1 Phycisphaeraceae bacterium | reverse complement strand
ACACCGCCTGGCTGGATGAGGAGCTGGCCAGTTTCCGTTACCTGGTCGTCGGGCTGATCGACGAGCAGGTCCGCGTCGCGCAGGTGGTGCCCGAGGGGCTGAGCGAAGAGGAGTCCAGCGCGTTCGGTGAACGGCTGACGTGGCATGATTCGCGCTGGCGGCTGGTGCGGCGTCACCGGCTGAGCCGATTGGCCGAGCCGCTCGGGGCGCTGGGCGTCATGCTGCTGCACGCGCTGGACGGGCGGGTCTGGGAGGGGACGCTGCGCCTGGCACACCGGCTCAACTGCGCGGCGGTGTTCGGCGCCGGCAGCGCCCTGGACGTGGCCCAGGTCGCTCACATGGGCCGCGTGATTGACCCGACGCGTATGGCCTTTGCCGCCGCGACCGCGCCGTTGGCCAAGGCGATCCGCCAGCGGCTCGACCCGCAGGTGATCGTGGACGTGATCCCCACCGGCGTGCACGTGCCCGACGAACTGCCCGGCACCGCGAGCCGCGCCGACCCCGAAGCGCTGTGCGCGGTGATCACCGGCAACGGCCAGTTCGACGCCGACTATCTGGCTCTGTTCACCGCGCTGCCGGCGATCCTGGCCGACTACCCCCAGGCTCAGTTCTTCCTCGATGGCATGGGCTCGGACCAGCACCAGTTGTGGCAGGCGGCCCGGCGGCTCGATCTGCTGTCCAACCTGAGCCTGATCCCCCGGCGGCTTGGACACCGTGAGCTGCTGCTCCGCGCTGACGTGCTGATTCACCCGCAAGCGCTGGCGCGGTCGCGCAGCCTCACGCTCCGCGCGATGGCGCACGGCCTGCCTGTGTTGGCGCGGCAGGACCGCTGGCTGGATTACCTGATCGACGGCCAGACCGCCTGGGTGGTCGATCGGTGCAAGCCCGAGCCCTGGGGCGAACTGATCCGCCGGCTCCTGGACGATCCCCAGGCCGCCAGCACCCTTGGCCGGGGCGCCCGCCAGTGGGTCCAGCAACACCGTCTGGCCGCCACACAGGTCGAGCAGATGCGCCAGCTCTACCGCCGTGCCACCGGTGAATCGCTCAAGTTTCCCCAAGATCAGTAAAGCGGAGCGGAAATGTCGAATGTCGAATGTCGAATGACGAAAGAATGACGAATTCCCAAATAACCAATGCGTAAATACTCTCAACAACCGCGCACCGACATGGGCATTCGTCATTCGGATTTCGTCATTGAGAAGAACCACCACCATGTGGGTTGCCAAGACGATTGAGCAGGTGCGTCAGCATCGCAAACAGACAATCGGCACGGTTGCGCTGGTGCCGACGCTGGGGGCGCTTCATGAAGGGCACCTGGCGTTGATCCGTGCGGCACGCAGCCAGGGTGACCATACGCTGGTGAGCATCTTCGTGAACCCGACGCAGTTTGGGCCAGACGAGGACTACGAACGGTATCCCCGACCGCTCGATCAGGACCTGGCGGCCTGTGAGCGTGAGCAGGTTGCCGGTGTGTTCGCGCCCGAGGTGAACCAGATGTATCCGCCCGGGCAGCCGGCCGCGCAGGTGCAGGTGCCGGCGCTGGCGGCCGACCTCGAGGGCGCGTGCCGGCCCGGCCACTTCGCCGGCGTCTGCCGGGTCGTCGCCAAGCTGTTCAACCTCATCCAGCCGGATGTGGCGATGTTCGGTCAAAAGGATTACCAGCAGTTGCGGATCATCGAGGCGATGGTGGCGGACCTGGCGATGCCGATCCGGATTGTGGCGGTGCCGACGGTGCGCGAGGCCGATGGCCTGGCGCTATCCAGCCGAAATGCCTATCTCGACGCCGCCGAGCGCCGTCATGCCCTGGGGCTGTTCAAGGCCCTGCGTGAAGCGGAGGTACTGATCGAGCAGGGCGGCGAAACCGACCCGGCCGCGGTCGAACGCACCATGCAGCAGGTGCTCGAAGCGCACCAGGTCCAGGTCGATTACGCGGTCGTCCGACACCCCCGGTCGCTGGCCAAACTGGACAGCATCGACCCGACGCTGAGCGGCGGCGTGGTCGCCCTGGTCGCCGGCCGGCTCTCGAACGTCCGCCTGATCGACAACATGATCATCGGACGGGACGACGATGGCGGTGCTGGTGCTGATTGCGCGACGTGATCACTTTGCCGGCGCGTCGCTCACCTCGGCGTCGTCATCGGGTGCGTCAACGATGGGCGCGTCGTCGCCCGGCGTATCGTTGGCAGGTGTGGCGGCGGGAGGGGCAGGTGTATCGCGGGTTGGCGTTTGCCAGTCCCACAGCCGGGGGACGGGTCTGTGGGTCGAGGGCACGATCAGCCCGGGCACGCGGTGCGCGGGCGGCGTGTAGATGGGGATGTTGGTGTTGGGACTGGGGATGTTGCTCAGTTGTCGGTCGATGCGTGCGTCGATGCGTGTGTCGATCCGCGTGTCCAGGCGGTAGTCGATCTGCGGAATCATCTGGTTATTCAAGGTGGGTTCGTTTTGGTACTGGAAGAAGGGGTCCTGATAGGGGTCGACCGGTGCCGGGGCGGCCAGCGGCGGCAGCGTCGGGTTAGTCAGGTCGAAGACCGTGTTGGGCCCGAACGACTCGATGAACGCGCCGTCGATGCGGGGCTGGACGTTAAGGCGAAAGTCCTGCGGCCTGAACCGGCGCGGCACGAAGTCGGTCGTCAGCGACAGGTAGTCGATCCGGCTGACCCGTGCGCGGAACCCCGGGCCGATGCGGTAATAGATCGGCCCGCCCAGGTCGCCGGGGCCGGTCGGCCGCAGGCGAAACAGCGACGTCTGCTGCCCATAGATATACAGCCCCGGCTCGACGCGGCGCAGGCTCCTGGCCAGCGGGTCGAGGTCTTCCACCGCCTGCTCCACCGGGACCAGCTCCTGGACCTGCGCCCCGACCGTCGCGGCCGCGATCAACACCCCGGCAAGACACCACATGGCACGAGCTGACCTACGCATACTCACATTATATCGGCCGAACGCCCACCGATGTCTACACCGCTATGCATCGACACGTTTGTTATCCTTTCTCGCATGGGTCAGAGCGTTGATCTGGAGTCGTTTGATCAGATTCAGCATCGGGCGCGGCGGCTGCGGGACGAGCTGGCGCGGGTGATTGTCGGGCAGGAGCCGATCGTCGAGTCGCTGATAGTGGCGCTATTCTGTCAGGGGCACGTGCTGATCGTCGGCGTGCCGGGGCTGGCCAAGACGCTGCTGGTGCGGACGCTGTCGCGGGCGCTGGACCTGACGTTTCGCCGCATCCAGTTCACCCCCGACATGATGCCCAGCGACATCCTGGGCACGGAGCTGATCCAGGAGAACCCCCAGAGCGGTGAGCGGTCGTTGCGGTTTGTGCCGGGCCCGATCTTTGCGCAACTGATCCTGGCCGACGAGATCAACCGCGCGCCGCCCAAGACGCAGGCGGCGCTGCTGGAGGCGATGGCCGAGCACCAGGTGACGGTCGGCGGCGACACGATGAAGCTGCAGCGGCCGTTCGTCGTGGTGGCGACGCAGAACCCGATCGAGCAGGAGGGCACCTACCCGCTGCCCGAAGCGCAGCTCGACCGGTTCATGTTCAGCCTGTGGATGGACTACCCCAGCCGCGACGAAGAGTCGCGGATCGTGGCCGAGACGCCGCGGATTCAGGCCGAGCAGATCGACAAGGTGTACCAGGGTGAGGCGCTGCTGCGGTCGAGCGAGCTGATCTGGAAGATGCCGGCCACCGCGCACGTGGTGGATTACGCGGTGT
>JAZGCX010000194.1:0-2151 GCA_036477175.1 Phycisphaeraceae bacterium | reverse complement strand
TTGACCGGGTACCACGGTGACACCCCCCTGGAAGATGCCATTCTCAAAGAACTGCAACCTTGCGATGTTGGCGAAGTTGTTGTTGCCGGCGATCAGGAAATTGGGCCCAATGAATGGCCCGCCGGGTCCGCCTGTGACTGTTGCACTGCTCGCGGCCGGCCCCAGGCCCACGTTGATCGTGACCGTCTGCAGGGAGTTGTTAGCCAGTGAATGTAGGCCCGCTGCCAACGGATCATTGACCGGAGGGCCGAAAAGAAGATCCTCGTCGGTGTTGAATCCCCAGCCGCCGGCAAGGGCGCCCACGTTGTCGATCGCCCTCACACTCACGTCCCGGATGCCCTGAAACAGGTCGCCGATGCCGGGGTTGCCCGGCCCGGGGACAATGGGTACCCCTGCCGCTGTCGTCCACCCCCCCGGCGGGAAGATCGACAAGATGATCTGCTGGTTGCGGATGTCCGGGTCCGTGCCGAACACCAATTCCCAGCCCGCTTGGGCCTCCTGGTCCTGTCCTCCTCCCGGCTTCTGCTCCCATTCCATCAGCAGGGTGTTGTCTGTGCCGTCGGGCGAAGTAACGCCGAACGTCAATTCGGGGGCAGCGGCCAGGTTGTTTGAGCCGGGGTCGTTCTTCGCCACCGGCTGGATAGTGAACTGCGCACCCGACGGATCCGTGGCGAAGTCCGGCACCACGAGCGGCAAGGCGTGTGCAATCGCTGCCGATAGGGCGACATATGCTGCCGCTGCACTCAGGTGCATCGTTCGGGTCATATGACCTTCCTCCTCGCGCATCCAGTATCCCCCAAACTGCCCCGCGATGCAAGAGAAATATCCGGCTTTACGGCCAAATTTTTCAGTTTTCCTGACCTCTGAGCGCGTCTGTTAGCAATCAGTTAGGCATACCGAGCGGTCACGCTCACGTCTTGGCCCGTCTCGGCAACACACTCGGGCAAGCGCAGGGCGGCCTTGTTCGTGCTTTGGGTTTTAACCGGATTGGCCCTGAATCTGTCGCAGGACCGCCAGCGGCGGCCGCGGCTGTCCAGGCGGCTATGCGGCTTATTCTTCCTCTTCGCGCAGCTTGGCCAGGACGCCGAAGTCCTCCAGCGTAGTGGTATCGCCTTTGACTTCGCCGCTGTTGGCCAGTTCGCGGAGCAACCGCCGCATGATCTTGCCCGAGCGGGTCTTGGGCAGCGAGTCGGTGAAGCGGATTTGATCCGGCTTGGCGATCGCGCCGATCTCATGGGCGACGTGGTTGACCAGTTGCTGTTTCAGGTCGGGCGAGGGTTGCTCGCCACTTTTGAGCGTGACGAACGCGGCGATGCCGGTGCCCTTGATCTCGTGCGGCACGCCGACGACGGCCGCCTCGGCGACGGTCTGGTGTGACACGAGCGCGGACTCGATTTCGGCGGTGCCCAGGCGGTGGCCGGCGACGTTGATCACGTCGTCCACGCGGCCCATGATCCAGAAGTTGCCGTCGGCATCCTGGCGGGCGCCGTCGCCGGCGAAATAGCAGCCGTCAATCTGGGACCAATAGGTGCTGATGAATCGTTCGCGGTCGCCGTAGATCCCCCGGAGCATGGCGGGCCAGGGCTTGCGGATGACCAGGAGCCCGCCGGTGTTGGGCGGCTGCTCGTTGCCGTCCTTGTCCACGATGGCCGGGACGATGCCGAAGAACGGGCGTGTTACGGAGCCGGGCACTGTGGTGGTGGCGCCGGGCAGGGGCGAGATCAACAGCCCGCCGGTCTCGGTCTGCCACCAGGTGTCCACGATCGGGCACCGCTGGTCACCGATGGTCTTGTGGTACCAGATCCAGGCTTCGGGGTTGATCGGTTCGCCCACGGTGCCGAGCAGCTTCAGGCTTGACAAGTCATGCTTGCGTGGGTGTTCGTCGCCCCACTTCATGAACGCCCGGATGGCGGTCGGGGCGGTGTAGAACTTGGTGATCTTGTGTCGCTGGACGATGTTCCAGAACCGGTAGAACCCGGGGTGGTTCGGCGCGCCCTCGTACATGAAGGTGGGCACGCGGGTGGGTAGGATGCCGTACACGATGTAGCTGTGCCCGGTGACCCAGCCGATGTCAGCCGTGCACCAAAACAACTCGTCGGGGTCTTGGTCGTGCAGATCGAATACGTACTTGCTGGAGAGGTACGTGTAGAC
>JAZGCX010000193.1:0-4398 GCA_036477175.1 Phycisphaeraceae bacterium | reverse complement strand
CAACCAAAGCCCCATCGCTGTCACAAATGACTCGAATCCGACCGGGGCGTACGCCAGGTACGTCTCGAGCAGCCGCTCGAACTTCATCAGCGGCTTGTCATAGAAGCCCACGTAATCGAGCTGCTCCGGCGTCAGACCGGCTTGCCGGAGGCAGGAATCGATCGCATGGCTTGGGAAGCCATAGTCATGTTTCTTGCGGGTGAACCGCTCCTCTTGCGCAGCGGCGACAATCCGGCCGTCGATCACCACCACCGCGGCCGAATCGTGGTAAAAAGCCGATATCCCTAAAATTGCCGTCAAAGTCCTTCTCCGTGGGTGCTCTTGCCGAGATGGAACGGCTCGACTCCTCCGGAACCACCACCCCCCACTTGGGGGGGTAACAATAATACACCAACAAAAGGCATATGCAAAAAGCCGGGCTCATTGCCGCTGCGACCGATCCGCCCCACCCCCCGACGGCGGCCGTCCGGGGCCACCGCCACGCCACCGGGCGGCGGCGGTGCGTCGTCAGTCGTTGAAGTGCTCTTGCAGCGAGCGCACGCCCCATTGGCCGGTCCGCAGGGCCTGAATCGCCCGCACCGCGGCCCGGGCGCCGGTGATGGTGGTGATCAGCGGGATGTTGTGGACGATCGCCGCGGCACGCCATTTACCCTCGTCGTAGTGGCTGCCGATGTACAGCGGCGTGTTCACCATCAGGGCCAGGTGCCTCGAGGTGATCAGGTCGAGCAGGTAGGGGACGTGCTCATCGGGCGTCTTGGAGACCAGTTTGGCCTCGACCCCCGCCTCGGCGAGCACCCGGCGCGTGCCGACGGTGGCGTAGATCGTAAAGCCCATCTCTTTGAGGGCGCGGCCGATCGGCGTGACATACGGCTTGTCGCCGTCGTTGACGCTCACCAGCACGTTGCCCTCGGTCGGCAGCGACCCGCCGCTGGCGATCTGCGCCTTGGCGAAGGCCACCCCAAACGTCTGATCGATGCCCATGACCTCGCCGGTGGACCGCATCTCCGGGCCCAGGATCACGTCCACGCCGGGGAATCGGGCAAACGGCAACACCGACTCCTTGACCGACACCCGCATCGGCCACGGCGTGTCGGCCAGGCCAAAACTGCCCATCACCTCATCCAGCCGCTGACCGAACATGACTCGGGTTGCCACCTTCACCCACGGCACGTCCGTCGCCTTGGAGACGAACGGAACCGTCCGCGAGCCGCGGGGGTTGACCTCGAGCACGTACACCAGTTCGTCCTTGATCGCATACTGCACGTTCATCAACCCACAGACGCTCAGTGCCTTGGCCAACCGCGCGGTCTGCTCGATCAGCTCGTCCATCAGCGCCGGTGACAGCGAGTAGGGCGGCAGGGTGCAGCCGCTGTCACCGGAGTGGATGCCGGCCTCTTCGATATGCTCCATCACGCCGCAGACGACGCATCGGCCGGCCTCGCCGCGACGGTCGGCCCGGCCGAAGTCCGCCACGCAATCCACGTCCACTTCGGTCGCGTGCTTGAGGAACTGATCGATCTGGATGGGCTGGTCGCTGGCAGCGGCGATGCGGTCGGTGGCCGCCAGAGCGTCGTGCATGTACCGCTCGACGTCCTGCTCGATGTTGCAGATCTGCATCGCCCGACCGCCCAGCACATACGAGGGCCGGACCAGGACCGGGTAACCAAGCTGCCCGGCGATCCGCTTGGCGCCTTGCAGGTCAAAGGCGATGCCGTTGCTCGGCTGCCGCAGCCCGATCCGCCGGATGATCTGCCCGAACGCTTGGCGGTCCTCGGCCAGGTCGATCGAGTCCACCGACGTGCCGATGATGGGCACGCCGGCCTTCTGGAGCCCGCGAGCCAGGTTCAGCGGGGTCTGGCCGCCGAACTGCACGATCACCCCGTGCAGCTTGCCTACCGGATCGCCCAGCGGCGCGTCGTTGAGCCGCTCGCAGACGTTCAGCACGTCCTCCAGGGTCAGCGGCTCGAAGAACAGCAGGTCAGACGTGTCGTAGTCGGTCGAGACCGTTTCCGGGTTGCAGTTGACCATGACCGACTCAAAGCCCATCTCATCGGCGGCAAACGCCGCTTGCACGCAGCAGTAATCGAACTCGATGCCCTGGCCGATCCGGTTGGGGCCGCCGCCGAGGATGACGATCTTTTTCTTCTGGCTAACGCGGATTTCATCGTCGCACTTAGCCTCGGGTGAGCCACCCGGGGCCAAATCGAGGTAAGGCGACTCGTACGTCGAATAGTAATACGGCGTTGCCGCCTCGAACTCCGCAGCACACGTGTCCACCAGTTTGTAAACGGGCTCGATCCCATGTCGTTTCCGTGTGCTGCGTATCTGCATAATCGAATCGGATGTGATCTGGCCCAGATAAAGGTTTGCCAACTGTGGATCGGAGTAGCCCCACTGCTTGGCCTGAAACAGCACGTCACGCGGCACGTCGTCGAGCTTGTCGTACTCACACAGCACGTCCTCGAAGTCAACCAGTTGTTTGATCTGATCGAGGAACCACGGGTCGATGTGCGTCGCCGCGTGCACCTGCTCGATCGACCAGCCCATCTTGAAGGCGTAGCGAATGTAGTAGAGCCGGCCCTGTGACGGCACGGTTAATTTGCGGCGTAATTTGTCCTCGGCAATCGGCCAAACGACCCCGCCTTCGTCGGCGGTCTCGTCTTTGCCCCGCCTGCGCGCCAGCCACTTGTCGTCGTTGTCCAAACCCAACCCAAAATGCTTGACCTCCATCGACCGGATGCATTTCTGCAACGACTCCTTGAACGTTCGGCCGATGCTCATCGCTTCGCCGACGCTCTTCATCTGGGTGGTCAGCGTCTCGTCCGCTTCGGGGAACTTCTCAAACGTCCAGCGCGGGATCTTGGTCACCACGTAGTCGATGGTGGGCTCGAAACAGGCCACGGTCTTGCCGGTGATGTCGTTGGGTAGTTCCCACAGCGTGTACCCGACGGCCAGCTTGGCGGCGATCTTGGCAATGGGGAACCCGGTCGCCTTGGACGCCAGCGCCGACGATCGGCTCACCCGCGGGTTCATCTCGACCACGATCATCCGGCCGTCCTTGGGGTCGATGGCAAACTGGATGTTGGACCCGCCGGTCTCGACGCCGATGGCGCGGATGACGGCCATCGCCGCATCGCGCATCCGCTGGTATTCCTTGTCGGTCAGCGTCTGAGCGGGGGCAACGGTGATCGAGTCGCCGGTGTGCACGCCCATCGGGTCGAAGTTCTCAATCGAGCAGATGATCACCACGTTGTCGTCGCGGTCGCGCATCACCTCCAGTTCATACTCCTTCCACCCGATCAACGACTGGTCGATGAGCACCTGCCCGGTCATGGAGGCGTCGAGGCCGCGGCGGACGATGGCTTCAAGCTGGTCACGGCTGTAGGCGATGCCCCCGCCGGTGCCGCCGAGCGTGAAGGCCGGCCGGATGATCACCGGCAGCCCCACGTCTTCGACGACCTGCCACGCCGCTGCCACCGATTTGGCGATGCCGTGACGCGCGGTCATCAGGCCGATGGACACCATCGTTTTGTCGAACAATTCGCGATCCTCGGCGCGATGGATCACGTCGCGCGTGGCGCCGATCATCTCGATGCCAAACCTTTCGAGAATGCACTCGTCGTGGAGCTTGCAGGCGCAGTTGAGCGCGGTCTGGCCGCCGAGCGTGGGCAACAGCGCGTCGATCTGATATGGCCCGCCGTGCTCTTTCTCGATGATCTTGGCCACCGTCTCGGGGGTGATCGGCTCGATGTAGGTCCGGTCGGCGAACTGCGGATCGGTCATGATCGTGGCCGGGTTGGAGTTGACCAGCACGACCCGGTACCCCTCCTCCCGCAAGGCCTTGCACGCCTGCGTCCCCGAATAATCGAACTCGCAGCCCTGGCCGATCACGATCGGGCCCGAGCCGATGATCAGGACGGTGTGGATGTCCGTTCGTTTCGGCATGGGACAGAACCCATCTGGCCACGGTAAATTGGCCAGATGCTAGCGTCCGTTGCAGCGATGACCAAACGTACCAATGCGCTACTCGTGTACCTCGATAATGTCGGCCTTGAGCGTTTCGAGGTCCAGCAGCGCGACGGTGCAGCGGTCGTTGACCCAGCCGCAGCACTCGCCGGGGTTGAGCAGGAGCTTGCCGTTGCCCTGCTCGTTGACCACCTCGTGACTGTGGCCGCTGATCACCACGTCCGCCGGGGCGATGTCAGCCGGCTTAAGCCAGTCGATGAAGTGGTGCATGACGATCGTGCGGCCGCCGAGCTTGACCGTCAGCGGTCCCTCGACCAGGTTGGGCAGGATGGCCTTGAGCCCTTCGCGCTCGCCGTCGTTGTTGCCGTAGATGCAATGCAGCGGCACCGACAGCACCTCCGGGGCGATGATCTTAGCGGCAAAGGGGGCGAC
>JAZGCX010000192.1:0-3468 GCA_036477175.1 Phycisphaeraceae bacterium | reverse complement strand
GTCACCGGTTCACAAAGGCTCTTCGGCGATCCGGTGACCATCGCGCGATCGATCAAGCAACGCATCCGTAGCGAGCTGCAACTGACCGCGTCGATCGGCGTCGCCTTCAACAAGTTTCTCGCCAAGCTCGCATCCGACCTCGACAAACCCGACGGCCTGACCATCATCACGCCCGACAACCTCGACGACGTGCTGGGACCGCTGCTGGTCACCAGGGTGTGGGGCATCGGCCCGCAGGCCGCGGCGCAGCTCCAAGAGATGGGCGTCCAAACGATCGCCGACCTCCGCGACGTGCCGCTTAAACAACTGACCCGACGCTTCGGCACCGCCGGCGAAGCGTTCTATCGACTGGCCCGCGGCCAGGACAAACGCTCCGTCACACCCGACCACCAGGCCAGGAGCATCGGCCAGGAAAACACCTTTACCCAGGACGTGCCCGACGCCGACCACGTCCGCCACGTCTTGCTCGGTCACGTTGAACACGTCGCCCGCCGCCTGCGTCGCCACGGCCTGCACGCCCGCCGCGTCACACTAAAGATCCGCTACGGCGATTTTGAAACGATCACCCGCGCGGCCACACTCGACTCGCCCACCGACATCACCGACACCCTCTGGCACGCCGCCGCCCGATTGTTCGACCGATGGACCGCCGCCTCGTTCCAACCCGTCCGCCTGATCGGCATGACCGCAAGCGACCTGACCGCCACCGGCGGACAAATGGACCTGTTCACCGACGAACGCCGGCACCGCCAGCAACGCCTCGACCAGACCACCGACCGCATTGCCGCACGCTTCGGCAAACAAAGCATCCACCGAGGTGCCGCTGCAAAAACCCATCCCAACGCCCAATCTCCCCGCACCCGAGGCTGAGCCCGGCGAGCCCCCACTGCTACAATCCCAATATGCCAGGACGCATCCGCAAACGATGGGGGCTGATCGTCCTGGTCATGCTCGGCCAACTGGTCTGCCTGCTCACCGCCGTCGCCGTCTTCGACGCCTGGCTTACCCGGCGACTGCGACAAACCGTTCGTGAAAGAGTCCTGCTCGCCACACAACAGACCGCCAACCACGTCGCAACGCTCATCGGCCAATTGAACATCCGCGACCTGACCGCCGGCTCCGACGACTGGCAACGACTCCAAAGCATCGTCGAACAGACCCACCTGCCCAACCGGGGCTACCTTTGTGTCATCGACCGCGACACCGGCCGAATCCTCAGCCACCCCGATCTGCCGAACAACCCCGCCCTGGCAAACATGAAGCTCGGCCGCGTCCTGCTGCATTCACGCAAAGACACCCGACCGATCCTGGACCCCAACGCCCCGCCCGGCGCCATCCGCAGCGGATGGGCCCAAATGCCCGACGGCACCGACCTGGTCACCGTCCGCGACCTGCCCAATGTCAATGCGAAACTACTGGTCCATCACCGCGAGGCCGGACTCAATCAGGTCATCAGCGCCTTCGTTCTGCGCGTGCGCGCCGCCGGCATCGTCGTCACCGTCATCCTCGTTCTGCTCACCGCTGTCGTCACCGCCATGATTGTCCGCCAATACGAAGGCCGCCTCGAGCGCATCAACGCCGGTCTCGAAGACAAGGTCGCTGAACGGTCCGAAGCTCTCCTGCGCAGTCGCGATGCCGTCATCTTCGGACTGGCCAAGCTCGCCGACGCCCGTGACGACCAGACCGGCCAACACCTCGAACGCATCAGCCGATACGTCGAAATCCTCGCACGACAACTGGCCAAAACCAACGGCCAGCTCAACGAACGATGGGTCCGGACCGTTAGCACCACCTCTGTGCTGCACGACATCGGCAAGGTCGGCATCCACGACGCCATCCTGCTCAAGCCCGGCCCGCTGACCGACGACGAACGCCACACCGTCCGCAAACACACCTATATCGGCGGCGACACACTCCTGGAGCTGAAACGACGCTGGGGCGACGACCCCTTCCTCGTTACCGCGACCGAGATCGCGCTCAGCCACCACGAGCGTTGGGACGGTCAAGGCTACCCCTTCGGGCTGGCGGGCGACGACATCCCCCTGGCCGCACGCATCGTCGCGCTTGCCGACGTCTATGACGCACTCACCAGCGACCGCGTTTACCGACAAGCCATGCCGCACGACGACGCACGCAAAATCATCATCGAACAAGCCGGAGCCCATTTCGACCCTGACGTCGTCGAGGCGTTCGTCAAAGTGGAACACCAGTTCAAAGCAGCCGTCGCAACAACCGTTTAGCCGCGCCGCTTGCACCGCGAGCCTTGCCTATGACCGTCAACGAACTGCTGCACAATAAAGTACCCACCAACACCACCGTCACCGTCAAAGGCTGGGTCCGCTCACGCCGTGATTCCAAGGCGGGCTTCTCGTTCATCCACGTGCACGACGGGTCCTGCTTCCACCCGATTCAGGTCGTCGCCCCCAACTCGCTGGACAACTACGACACCCAAATCCGCCGCCTCACCACCGGTTGCTCCGTCATCGCCACCGGCAAGCTGGTCGAATCACAGGGCAAGGGGCAGCAATTCGAGATCCAGGCGGATCGTGTCCAGGTCGTCGGCTGGGTGGACGACCCCGACACCTACCCCATCCAGCCCAAACGCCACAGCTTTGAGTACCTCAGGCAGGTCGCACACCTGCGGCCGCGGACCAACACCTTCGGCGCCGTCGCACGTGTCCGCCATTGCCTGGCCATGGCGATCCACCGCTACCTGCACGAGCACGGCTTCATGTGGGTCCACACGCCAATCATCACCGGCGCCGACTGCGAAGGCGCCGGCGAAATGTTCCGCGTCTCCACACTCGACCTTATCAACCCGCAACGCTCGCAGACAAAACCCATCGACTACCGTGACGACTTCTTCGGCAAGCAAACGCACCTGACCGTCTCCGGCCAGCTCAACGTCGAAGGCTACTGCCTGGCACTGAGCAGGGTGTACACCTTCGGCCCGACCTTCCGCGCCGAAAACTCCAACACCTCACGCCACCTGGCCGAGTTCTGGATGATCGAACCCGAGATCGCCTTCGCCGACCTGCACGACGACGCCGACCTGGCCGAGGACTTTCTCAAGGCCATCTTCCGGTCGGTCCTCGAACAACTCCCCGACGACATGGCCTTCTTCCAGCAGCGAATCGACAACCAGTGCATCGACCGCCTCGAAAAGTTCATCGCCGCCAGCTTCGAGCGGATGGACTACACCGACGCGATCGACATCCTCGATAAAGCCGCGACCGGCGGCCGCGCTGCCTTCGAGTTTCCCATCCAATGGGGCATGGACCTCCAGTCCGAACACGAGCGATACCTGACCGAACAACACGTCGGCCGACCCGTCGTCGTGATGAACTACCCCAAACAGATCAAGGCGTTCTACATGCGGCTGAACGACGACGGCAAGACCGTCGCCGCCATGGACGTGCTGGCCCCCGGCACCGGCGAGATCATCGGCGGCTCACAACGCGAAGAACG
>JAZGCX010000191.1:0-2689 GCA_036477175.1 Phycisphaeraceae bacterium | reverse complement strand
TACCCCCCTGCTGCCGGCGAAAGGACACCGTACCGATATGATCGCGTGCAGGTGGCATCGAACCGAGCGGTTGGCGGCCATGGGAACATGTGCGCTGCTGGTGTTGTCGACGACCACGCTGACAATGGCTGGCGACACCACGGCACAAGTAACGGCCCCGGCCCTTGAGCGGATCGCATTCGGCTCGTGCGCCAAGCAGGATCAGCCACAGCCTATCTGGGACACGATCATTGAGCAGCGGCCCGATTTGTTTCTGTTCATCGGCGACAACATCTATGCCGACACCGATAACATGGCCGTCATGCGGGCGAAGTACCGGAAGCTGGCTGAGCAACCGGGCTATCGGAAGCTGCTGGCGACCTGCCCGGTGCTCGCGGTGTGGGACGATCATGACTACGGCCGAAACGATGCCGGCGTTGAATATCCCCAGAAGGTCGAATCGCAGCGGACATTCCTGGAGTTCTTCAACGTGCCGCAGGACTCGCCGACCCGGCGCCGTCCCGGCATTTATGATGCAAAGGTCTTCGGCCCGCACGGCAGGCGGGTCCAGGTGATCCTGCTGGACACCCGCTACTTCCGCAGCCCGTTGAAGCGCCATCCTCAAGGTCGTCCCGAAGGCCGCGGACCGTACATCCCAAGCGACGATCCAACCGCCACCATGCTCGGTGAAGCGCAGTGGCAGTGGTTGCGTGAGCAACTCAAACAACCGGCGGAGGTCCGAGTTATCGTCTCAAGCATCCAGGTGATCCCCGACGAGCACGGCTGGGAGTGTTGGGGCAACCTCCCACGTGAACGTGACCGACTTCTACGACTTATCGCTGACACTCAGGCCGGCGGTGTGATCTTCATCAGCGGCGACCGTCACCATGCTGAACTGTCTCGGCTGGTCGAAGATGGGCGCTATCCGCTGTACGACCTGACCTCCAGCGGTTTGAATCTGGGTGACGGCAGCGGCGTCAATGAACCGAACCGCTACCGCGTTGGCCCGACTGTTGTTCGCCGCGTGCCCAACTTCGGCCTGATCACGATCGACTGGCAGGAGTCTCAGCCGTCGATCCGCCTACAGGTGCACAACGCCGAAGGCAAGCCGTTCATCGACTATAAGGTGCCGCTGTCCGATCTGAAACCCCGGCGCTGATGTGCAACAGAGATTAGCCAACCGCGATGCGATGGAGGTCTCACGTGGCCAAGTCTGACAAGCCCGGCATTCGGATCGTGGCGATCAACGGGACGGTGCGCCCGGGGAACTACACATCGAAGGCGATGGCCCTGGTCGTGGACGAGATCGCCAAGCACGGCGATATCACGTTGACGCTGATCGATCCGACGGAACTGGACCTGAAGCCGGGCGGCGTGGCGAGCAGCTCAGACGCCACGGAGCAGATGAAGGAGGCGGTATCGCAGGCAACGGGAGTGATCCTGGCGACGCCCGAATACCACGGCAGTTTCAGCGCGGTGCTAAAACTGGTGATCGAGAACCTGGGCTTTCCCAGCGTACTCGCGGGCAAGCCAATCTCATTGCTCGGCGTGGCGTCCGGCCAGATCGGAGCGATCAAGTCGTTGGAGCATCTGCGCAGTGTGTGCTCGCACATTGGCGCGATCGTGCTGCCCGGACCCGTCTCGGTCGCGGGTGTGCAACAGGTCTTCGATGAACAGGGCAACTGTCTGGACGAATCCGTTGAGAAGCGGATTCGCGGCACGGCAACGAAACTGATCGACTACATCCGCGGATTCATCTGTCCGAGCATCTCACTGGAAGATATGGTGCGATCAAAAAATATGCAATAGATTGTATGTCTATCTCTGTCATGCGTCGTCGCGATCGACGACCTGATAGGTCTCACGCTCGCCGCGGCCGCGGAGGGGATATTCTTTGCGTAGAGGATGGGCGGGATAATCATCCCAGGTCAGGATGCGTCGCAGGTCGGGGTGGTTGTCGAAGCGGATGCCGAACATGTCGAACACTTCTCGCTCGGGCCACTCGGCGCCGGGCCACAGGTCGGTGACGCTCGGCAGGTGTAAGGCCGGGTCGTGCTCGATCCCGACGGTATCGATCGACGGGTCGAGCATCACCTTGACGAACAGGCGCCGGTTGTGCGAATGACTAACCAGGATGTAAACGACGCCGAACCGACCGACCGACCCTTCCGGAGTAGTGGCCTGGTCCTTCGGGTAGTTGAGGTAGTCGATGCCAACGACATCGCTGAGGAAGTTATACGCGCAGTTTGGATCGTCGCACAGGAACCGCATCACGTCGTGCAGATGCTCATGCGGAACGACAAGGGATGTCTGGCCGCGGAACTCGGTGGCCAGGAACTTTACATTCGGGAACCGCTGCTTAACACGCCAGAGCGTGGGATGGTCCAGGTTGGGCGTGGGCATTGGCGAAGTCTGCGTCGAAGGTCGGCGGAGTATTGTAGGTCAAGGACCCCCAATGGCGAATATCCGACAGATGCGCCGGGTTGTGCAGGGACTTGTCACCCGGTCATTCGGTCATTCGGAACTCATCATTCGGGCTTCGTCATTTCTTCTCAATTGCCTCGATCATCTGTCCGATTGCGGCCTGCCACTGATCAACGGTTCCGGACCATTCGTAGGCGAGGGCGTCGGCCAGCGCCACCGTATCGCTGGCAGCCAGCAGGTCGCGCATGCTCTTGAGCTGAACAATCAGCGCATCGGTCAGATCGGT